>JAURKF010000330.1 GCA_030831885.1 Flavobacteriales bacterium | reverse complement strand
TAACGGTCAATCCTACGTTCTATCAACAGCAGAATGTATCCATTTGTGCAGGGGAAAACTACACACTAGCTGATGGCTCAGTTGTCACAACTTCCGGATTATATGAAGTTCCGTTCAATACGGCTGAAGGATGTGATTCTATTGTAGCAGTTCAATTAACTGTACTGCCCGTTCCGGCAACCGTCGAAATTGACGTGAATCTTTGCAATGGTGAAAGCACGACGCTGGCAGATGGAACAGTTGTCAATTCTAGTGGTACGTACGAAGTGACGTTGCAGGCAGCCAATGGTTGCGACAGCTTGCAGGTGTACAACGTGCAGGTTTGGCCGAATTATAATGACACCATAGAGGTAGTGATATGCTACAATGAGCAATACGAATTACCTAATGGTGCTGTTGTTTCTGATGCGGGCGAGTATCTCGTGTTGGACGAACAATCGGCGAATGGGTGCGATTCTACATTGGTAATTAAAGTCTATGAATTGGAGCCGGTGGTTCAAGAGGTTGCAATAACATTGTGTTTCAATCAAGCGTATGTCTTGCCGGATGGAACCAGTGTTGGTGATGAGGGTGTCTACGATTTCGTATTGTCATCGGCAAATGGTTGCGATTCATTGGTAAGCTATCAGCTGGAGGTTGCTGAAGAGATTTTTGGTGACTCCGAGCAAGTATTGCTGTGCTACGGTCAGACTCATACACTTCCTAACGGCCAAGTGGTTTCAACGACAGGTCAATATACCAGTGTACTAACTTCTGATGCGGGATGTGACTCAACCATTGTTTCAGCTGTGGTTGCATTGGACTACATCTTCACTGAGGTTGCAGATTTCGCTTGCCAGGGTGAAGCCTATACGCTACCGGATGGCCAGACAGCCAACGTAAGTGGTGTCTATCAGTCCATTCTCACCAATGAGGTAGGTTGCGACTCTACTGTTCAAGTTACGCTTACGTTCTCAGCACCTGTAATGGTAAGTATTATCCCTGAAGCGGATTCACTGGCCATTTGTGCCGGCGATACATTGATGCTTATTGCGGATGGTGCGAGTACTTTCAACTGGAATTCTCTAAATCCAATATCTTCGGTTGATGGAGCAATAATCGAGGCTTATCCTACTACCGATGGATACATTAGCGTAGTTGGTGAAAACATGGGTTGTGAAGGCCAGGACAGCATTTTTATTACGGTTAATCCATTACCCGAAATGCAAATCTTGGCGCCGGATGCGATTTGTATGGGTGATACGGTATCGATTAGCGCAACAGGCGCTGATAGTCTTCTATGGATGAATGAGGATATATTAACGTGTCCTACATGTTCAGAGAATGAGGTGAGCCCGACACAGGAGACTATATTTATGGTCGGAGGTTGGAACGGCGAGTGTTATGGAACAACTTCATTCACTATGGAGGTGCAGGCGTTGCCGGTTGCATCTCTGTTTGGTGATACGTTAGTTTGTGCTTACAGTCCTGCTGATCTCTTTGCCGCCGGTGGTGAGTCATACATTTGGAGTAATGGTGAAACAACACCTTCGATTACAGTGCAACCGAGTGAGACAACTGTTTATCAGGTTGTAGCCATATCCGGAATTTGCGCTGATACAACTATGATTACAGTTGAGGCCATGCCACTTCCACAAATTGCAACCAGCAACGATACTACTATATCATTGGGAGGTCAGGTACAGCTCTTCGCAGCAGGTGGAATTAACTATTCTTGGTCACCTGCGGATGATTTATCATGTACCATTTGCTCAGATCCAATTGCAATACCAACCGAATCTATTACTTACTGTGTGCAGGCGCTAAATGAATTTGGTTGTACCGATACATCTTGCCTGCGTATCGAAGTTTCTGAGGCGTGTGAGACTTTCTTCATACCAAATGCATTTGCACCGGAGCGAGGTGGTCATGAAATGAATGATTGCTTCCGACCATTCGGCGAGGAGTGCTTCTCTTCCATGAGGATGCGTGTCTTCGATCGTTGGGGAGAGTTGGTTTTTGAATCAACTAGCTTCGATGAGTGCTGGGATGGCAACTATCAAGGTAAGAAATTGAACTCGGGAGTATTTGTGTACTATTTCGACGGTGTGCTTATTAACGGAGATCCATTCTACAGAAAAGGTAACGTAACTGTGATACGCTAATGAAGAAACTTGTAATCATATCGGGTTTGCTATCAATTCTCTGCCTGGCGCAAGGACAGGATTTGCATATATCGCAATTTACAATGGCGCCTCTTCTTCTGAATCCGGCATCTTCAGGTGCAGTAATGCCGAGAGAGGTTACAGTTACACATCGCAATCAGTGGACATCTATATCCAATCCATTTAGAACTTTCGCTTTCACCGCTAATACACGTTTTGGCGATATTAACAAACAACGCCGAGGGTATTGGGGTGCAGGTATTGCAGCGTTTAATGATCAGGCTGGAGATGGGAATTTAAGAACTAATGCTGCCGGATTGAATTTGGTTTACCATGTTAGGCTCTCGCGCTATCAGCATATTGGTTTCGGAATGCAGGGAATGTATATGTCTCGCTTTGTCGATTATTCGAAATTTCAATGGGCGAGTCAGTATGATGGTGCTGCACACAATCCTTTTCTGGTAACAGGCGAAACAGGGATGGTTCAAAATTTTGGATTTGTTGATGTGAATACAGGGGTTTATTATAGTTTGAACAACGCCTCCGCGGAAGTAAATGTCGATAATAATGATTATCGAATTATTAATGTAGGCTTGGCTTTTCACCACATTACAACTCCTCGCTATGCTTTTGGTGCCGATAGTTTTGAAGAGAATTTATATGTTAAGATGGTATCTCATGCCAATGCACTTTGGAGTATTCCTAATTCATCGTTGGCAATTGCTCCAAATTTTATGTTTGCTAAACAAGGGCCACATGAGGAATTAAACGTAGGCTCTCTCGTTCGCTTGAATATAACGGGGAACTCTAAGTACACAGAGCTTGTAAAAGATTATGCTGTATATGGCGGAATTAACTATCGTCTAAGAGATGCAATTGTTACCACCGGTATTGTTGAATATGGTAATTACCAGTTCGGTCTCAGCTATGATTTTAATATTTCAAAATTGGCAAGTGCCAGTGCCGGAAGGGGAGCAGTGGAGTTTCAACTTCGCTATATGATGAATGGCAATCGGGCTGTAGTAATGACTTCTGGTCTGAAATAGGTATCGGGTACTGGTTCCGATTAGCACTTCTTCACTATTTTAGTAATACACGGCTTCACTATATTCGCTTCCAAATCCATGCCCTATGAACAACTTGAATAACTTCAACGATCAGTCGATTAATCTCGACAATAGCGCTGTTTCGCGCTCATTTGTTGCGAATGTGTTTTCTTACATGACACTAGCTCTGGTGATATCTGGAGTTGCGGCCTATTGGTTTGCTGCTAGTGGAGCCTTGCTCGAAATGCTAACGAGCTCAAGCATATTAATGTGGGTTGTCATGCTTGCGCCGATTGGAATGGTGCTCGTTATGAGTTTTGCGTTTAATAGACTTTCATTTGGAGCGTTGATGGGTTTATTTCTGGCCTATTCTCTCGTAAATGGCATTAGTCTGAGTTTTATTTTTCTGGTTTATTCAATGCCGGCTATTGCCAAGGTTTTCATGATCACCGCAGGATTATTTGCTACAATGGCATTCTTGGGTTATACGACTAAAACGGACCTCACCAAACTCGGTTCCATACTGATGATGGCCGTGATCGGTATCGTTATCGCTTCGCTGGTGAATATGTTTATGAATAGTGGAACACTCGACTACATCATCAGCTGCGTTGGTGTTCTTGTATTTACTGGTCTGGTAGCATACGATACTCAGAAGATTAAGCGCATTGGAGCGGGCGTTGAATATGGTACGGCAACTGCAGGCAAGTTGGCGCTGATGGGAGCACTAAGCCTCTATCTCGATTTCATCAATCTGTTTTTGTTCTTGCTCCGCATTTTTGGCGGACGACGCGACTGAGGACCTCGCGAACGGGATGGCCGATTGCGAGAACTTGCGACTGCTATTCAATAGCTGCGAATTAGTGAATTAGTGAATTAGTGAAGCGGTGAAGAAGTGAAATGGTGAATAGAGATGGAGCCCACATTTGTATCACTACTTCACCATTTCACTGTTTCACCATTTCACTATCTAAGACAATTTCGAACCTATCAACGAGATAAACTCTTTGCGAGTTTTGATGTCTTCTAAAAATGCGCCACTGAATGCGCTTGTCGTAGTTACAGAATTTTGTTTGCTAACACCGCGCATCTGCATGCAGAGGTGCTGTGCTTCGATAACTACGGCAACGCCTGTAGGATGGAGAGTTTCCTGAATTGCATCCCTGATTTCTATGGTAAGACGTTCTTGTACCTGCAGTCTGCGGGCGAATACATCCACGATGCGTGGTATTTTGCTAAGACCCACAATTTTGCCATTGGGTATGTACGCTATGTGTGCCTTGCCAAAAAAAGGCAGCATATGATGTTCGCACAAGCTATACAACTCGATGTCTTTCACTAAAACCATCTCGCTGTAATCTTCATCGAACATGGCGCTACGCAGAATTTTACGAGCATCCTGATCATATCCCTGCGTGATGTAGGAGTAAGCCTTCGCAACACGCTCAGGTGTTTTGAGCAATCCCTGACGCGACGGATCTTCGCCCAATTGCGAGAGGATGGAATGAATATTTTCTGCTATCTTCTTTTCGGCAGCGTTCAACTCACGGGGAGTTTCGGGTTCCATAATCGATAAATTCATTGCGCATGATTTTTAAAAGAACAATACCCAGCGCATTTGGTTCGTGCGAAGGTAATAAATCGTGACTAATGAGTAATGACTATTGACCATTGACAAGTGACTAATGACTAGTCACTAGTCATTAGTCACTTGTCATTAGTCATTACCGCATGTCAAACCTATCCAGCTCCATCACCTTCGACCAAGCAGCTACAAAGTCTTTCACGAATTTTTCGTTGGCATCAGCACTGGCATATACTTCTGACAATGCACGCAACTCAGAGTGCGAACCGAATATGAGATCGGCGCGAGTGGCCGTGTACTTCACTTGATTGCTTTTTCGGTCACGACCTTCGAATATTTCTTTGTTGGCATCGATGGCTTTCCACTGTGTATTCATGTCGAGCAGAGCAACAAAAAAGTCGTTGGTCAATGCGTCCTTCTTCGTGCTAAACATCCCATGTTTTGAATGATCGAAATTGGCATCAACTGCGCGCATACCACCAATAAGCACAGTCATTTCCGGAGCGGTAAGGGTTAGCAGTTGTGCTTTATCGACCAGTAGTTCTTCAGTCGATACGGTGTACTTAGTTTTCGTGTAATT
>JAURKF010000329.1 GCA_030831885.1 Flavobacteriales bacterium | reverse complement strand
TTTCCGTTTTTATCGTTTCAACCTGAATCATCAAATCATCGAAGAAAGTCGATATCAAAGACGCTATCGGCAGGCACAACTTCAGCGCAGGATTGAGGATGTTTCTGTTTCAGGATTCAATTTTTTTGCAGAGCATAAAAGTAAAAATCACGAAATGCAGTTGGGCGCCGATGTTCAACTTAACAGTTTGATGAGCTCTGCAAGCACAATAGACATATATACAAGTAGCACAAGCGCCCTGGATACACGCTATCCTGATGGAGAGAATTCAATGATTCTCGCAGGTATTTATTTAACGCATCTTTATAAATTTTCCGAAAAAACAAACCTGACCGACGGGATACGTTTGGGATACAGTAGCCTGCAATCATCCATGATTGACACGTCCTTCTTTAACTTCCCTTTCAACACCATACAACAGAAATCACCTCTCTATTCGGGCAGTTTGGGAATTGTGCACAACGCATCAGAAAAAATGAAAATGTCGCTATTAGTGTCCAGCGCATTCAGGGTGCCAAACATCGACGACTTGGCGAAAATTTTCGAATCAACACCGGGAAGCATTATTGTTCCGAACGACAACATTAAACCGGAAAAATCTTTGACGTATGAAATTGGCTTTTCAAGAATTATTGGTAATCGCGCTCGTTGGGAAAATAGTCTTTACTACACTTCATTCTTCGATGCAATTCAAACCGCTCCATTCAATTATAAGGGTTCAGACACCATTCAATATGGAGGCGAGGCTAGTCGCGTTTTGGCAGCTCAAAACATCGGAAAGGCTTATATCTATGGATTCAATTCGGCGCTGAAGACTGCTTCCTACGGCCCATGGTCCATGCTTGCATCAGCCAACTACACCTATGGTAGAGTTCATTCTGACGAAGGTGAAATTCCATTGGATCACATACCACCCTTTATGGCTAAGTTGGGAGTCAACTTCGAATTAGATAGATTATTTGTTGAGACCTATGCAATGTACAACGGCGCCAAGAAACTCGACGATTATTCGCAAAGTGGGGAAGACAATCTGAATTATGCAACTCCCGAAGGAATGCCTGCTTGGTTCACGCTCAACACCAGGTTAGGATATTCATTCAATAACAATCTTACCCTGCAAACAGGTGTAGAAAATTTGCTGGATACCGAGTATCGCGTATTCGCCAGTGGAATCAACGCCCCTGGTAGAAACTTCTACATTTCAATTAAATTCAATCATTGAGAAATCCCGACTGAAATTGAAGAGCAATAATTTTCAATTGACGATTGATTCAATTGGTCACACTGAGGCAACACAAGCTTAACTTTGCCGTGCTCCATTTGCGGGCATGACAACTTTAATAATGAAGAAAAAAAGCGAGTTCATAAATCGCGAAATATCCTGGCTGGCTTTTAATGAACGAGTGCTCAACGAAGCCGGTAATAAAAGCGTCCCACTTATAGAGAGGTTGCGCTTTTTAGGCATTTTCTCCAACAATCTGGACGAATTTTTCAGAGTTCGCGTGGCAACATTGCGCCGAGCTACAGGGGTATCCAATAAACCAATCGACCCCATGGATTTCGACCCTGAAGAAACTCTTCAGGAAATACAAGAAATCATCAATGCCCAGCAAGAAATGTTCGATCATCACTTTCAGGTGATTACCGAGCAGCTTGCGAAATCAGGAGTTCACCTCATTAATGAAAAACAGATCTTAAAGGAGCACGTGCCGTTTCTGCGTGAATATTACAATGGGCAAATCAAACCCTATTTGGTGCCCGTTTTATTAAATAACCGAATTCCCTTTCCTCAACTCAATGAATCAAGTATTTACCTTATTTGTGAGCTGAACAAAAAAGGGGCAACGCATGGATCTACTCACGCGATTCTAGAGATTTCATCAAAACTATCTCGATTCGTAGAGCTTCCACCCTTCGGCAACAAACGATATGTTATTTTCATTGATGACCTTATTCGATATTTTTTACTTGACTTATTCCGCTCGCTTCAATTTACGAGGGCCGAAGCTTGGGCCATTAAAACAACCCGCGACGCAGAATTAGACATTGACGATGACTTATCCAAGGGGCTCATAGAAAAGATGTCGCGCAGTGTAACTCAGCGAAAAAAAGGTGAGTATTTACGATTGAACTATGATAATTCTATTCCGCACCATGTCCTAGATTTAGTGCTGAAAAGAGCGAAAATCAAGAACATTGAGAACATTTCACCGGGCGGTCGTTATCACAACAAACGCGACCTCATGTCCTTTCCGTCCGTGAGCAGACCGGATTTGTGTTGGGCTAAACAGGATGCTATTATACATCCGTCATTAAACTCAGAAACAGACGTATTCTCTGTTATTCGCAGCAAAGACATATTGCTTCATTTCCCATATCACTCCTTCCAGAACACCATTGATTTTTTGAGGCAGGCTGCTATAGACCCTGATGTTCGAACAATCCGTATAACCTTATATCGGGTATCCAAAAACTCTCAAGTAGTAAATGCATTGATTGGTGCGGCAAGAAATGGCAAAAGAGTAACTGCACTGGTGGAACTGCAGGCACGCTTCGATGAGGAACACAATATCAAAATTACACGACAACTTACTGAAGCCGGCGTAAGGGTGATACCAGGGGTTCAGGGCTTGAAAGTGCATTCCAAATTGATTTTAGTCTCAAGAAGGGAATCAGGTAAAACAATTCGATATGTTTATGCTGGAACAGGTAATTTCAGCGAGAGGACGGCCAAGGTTTATACTGACCACGCATTACTGACTGCTCATAAAGAAATCGGAGAAGAAGTAAGAAAACTTTTTGAATTTTTTGAGAGCAACTACATACGAAGTGTGCATCGACATCTGATTATATCGCCTTTCAATACACGAAGAAGAATAACTGACTTAATCAATTCTGAAATCACAGCTGCAGAGCAAGGACAAAATGCGTTTATTACTCTGAAGCTAAATAATCTCGTGGATGCTGCGCTAATAAGAAAACTCTACGAAGCATCGCATGCAGGAGTCAAAGTGAATTTGATTATTCGAGGAATATGTTCACTAAAAACAGATTTGGAAGGTAAAAGCGAAAACACCCGAGTGATTAACATTATTGGCCGATATCTAGAACATAGCCGCGTTCTGGTATTCGGAAATAATGGCAGCCCTCTCTATTTCATATCAAGCGCCGACTGGATGGTGCGGAATATAGAGCATCGCATTGAGGCAACAATTCCCATCTATGATATCTCTATCCAGCAAGAACTTCAACATGCCTTGGATATACAGATGAATAATCCTACTAATTCAAAAGTGAAATTATCAGCCGACAAATCACGCGATGTTCAAGATTGCGTATATGAATTCATTCAGAGCATTTCAACTCCAACTTTAAAAAAGAAAAGAAATTGAAGCTGGCAGCTATTGACATTGGATCAAATGCAATCCGTCTGTTAATCGAAGAGGTGCGTCAATTCAATGGAAACATTCGAATCGACAAAGTTTCCCTCACTCGTGTTCCCGTGCGATTGGGCGAGGACGTTTTTACCACAGGTCGTATTTCAGAAGAACGCATACGACAACTTGTAAAAACAATGCGCGCCTTCTGGTACATCATGGATGTGCATCAGGTTGAAATTTTTCGGGCATGCGCTACATCAGCCATGCGTGAAGCAAAAAATAGCGAGGCTGTTCTTAAAACTATTGAACGCGAAGCAAATTTCAAAGTAGAAATTTTATCCGGTCAAAGTGAAGCTGAGTTGATTTTCAGCAATTACTTCGCTCAAAATCTTAATTCAAAAGGAAATTATCTCTATATCGACGTCGGTGGAGGCAGCACTGAGATTACTCTCATCCGCAGCGGAAAAAAAATAAAAGGCAAATCATTTCCGGTTGGCACAGTGAGGATGCTTGCAGGCAAGGTCCAAAAAAATGTATGGAAAGACATCCATCAATGGTTGTCATCGATGCAAAAGAATAGTGGAAAAATTGTTGCTATCGGCACAGGTGGCAATGTCAATACATTGTTCAAGCTCCAGGGCAAAAAACCTCAAGAATTAATAACCTTCCAAGAGATAAAATCTCTTTTCGATCAGTTGAGTGCCGTCGATCTGGATGAACGCATTTTCACATTCAAGCTCAGGCCCGATCGCGCTGATGTCATATTGCCTGCTTGTGAAATTTATTTGCGAATTATGGAGACTGCCAAAATCAAACAAATGCTAGTTCCTAAGGTTGGGCTTTCCGATGGGATTATCCTAAAAATGGCCGAAGATCTCAAAGGTTAATAACTTGGGTTAATTAACCTCGCTTGATTACTTTCGCCTGAACGATTTTAGCAACTCAATTATCTTGTATGATTCGCAAAGGCCTTCTCATTTTTACTGCATTACTATCAACCCAATGGGCACTGTCGCAGGTATATGGTGATCCTGTAATTGTCTGGGATTTTTCCGAAGGCATTCCTGATAGTTGGGAAAATGGAATTTCAAGCTCTTCCAACCTTGCCCATTGGGAGTATAGGGGCCCTGAAACTACTCCTGGTGTGAATGTGGGTGCACGAGGATCTTGTTCGGCAATAGCGTCCCCGCTGAGTTCACCGACTCAGCAAAACGGATTTGTAATTTTTGATGGTAATTATTGGGACGATCCCGGCACCGCATGTGGAGCAGGGTTCGGAACCGGTCTGGATCCGGCACCTCACACTGCATGGCTCATCACCGAATCAGTCGATTTAACGGGAGTCAACACGTGTGTTCTTACTTTCCAACAGCAGTATCGACATTTCCAAACTTCCACCACCGTGCATGTATCAACTGACGGTGGACTTTCTTGGACACAAATCGCATCAAACGAAGGAATTCAGTCACCCAATTCCGAATGGAAAACGATTAACATAAGTGAATGGGCCGCCAACCAACCAGATGTGAAACTGAAATTCCAATATCAGGGAATTTACTATTGGTGGTTGTTGGATGACATTACGATATATACTCCGAATGACAATGATATTCTTATAAATCGCGTTCAGTACACTGACAATGTTATTGTTGATGGCATTGCGAGCTTGGCAAATCTTGAATATGACCAATATCCACTGGCTATCTTACCATCTTTAAAATTCAAATCAGATATCATCAATATCGGAGGAAATACGCAGACCGGCGTGAGGCTGAATTCACGCGTAATTCAGAACGATGCAACTACAGTTTATAATCAAACAGGAGCACCGAGTGTTCTCAATATTGGCTCTACCGCCAATGTTGTCATTGCAGGCAATTACACGCCAAACTCGGGCGTTGGAGACTATAAAGTTATGTTTTCAATACTGCAGGACTCTATTGACGATTCACCCCTGAACAACCTCGATAGCCTTGACTTTAGTATTACTCCTTTTACCTATGCTAAAGATGAGGGTCCCATGGTGGACAGCAATAACCCTGACAATTTCTATGATCAATACCAAGTTGCATATGGCAATTTTTTTGAAAACAAGGGTACTGTGCACTATTGTCACACAATACAAGCTGCCATTGCCAGTGGGACGGAGATTGGAAAAGAAGTTAGAGGCGTAGTTTACAACCAATCACTTGATACGATGTTGGCCTATACACCGTCATACATTGTCAATTTCGCGGATTTAAATGAGCCAGGGGAAGAACGCCTAGTTTACTTGGATTTCGAAACGCCCTTTGTAATGCAAACGGATAGTATCTATTTCATGGCCGTTGAAGAAATCGATTCTATCCAGCCCTTTTTGATGGCACGCAACGGCAGGAGCGTAGGTGAATCTTCGTTAATTCGGTACAACAACATTAACGCGTCTTTTACAAGCAGCAAATCATTCATTGTTCGACTTGCTATTCTTCCCCAAAACCAAAATCCCGGCTGTACGGACCCATTGGCTGTAAACTATGAAAACGACGCCACAACTGAGGATGGATCATGCGATTATGCTGGATGTACCAACGAGGATGCGGATAATTTCAATAGCATTGCAACATACGACGATGGATCCTGCCTTGTCGCAGGTTGTATAGATAGCAGCGCCGATAATTATGACCCATTTGCGACCTATCAAGCCATTCCTTGTATCTACAGAGGATGCACATCCTTTACTGCACTCAATTTCGACCCCGGGGCTAACGAGGACGATAGCAGTTGTGTGTTCCTATATACAGATTTGACAACACAAGTTTTTGGAGGTTGCCCCCCATTCAACGTACATATTAATAACAATAACGATTTTACTCCGGAAGCGACCTGCCTATTCACCCTTAATGGAGTTGAGGTATCTTCGGAATGCTCATCTAATTTCGACCTTCAAATTGATGAGCCGGGCGTTTATGAACTCTCTTACACCATCGCGATAGGTAACTCAATTGCAGACACAACCTTTATGTTCAATGTTTTTTCCCCTTCATCACAGCCCGAAATATCGTACGACGTCACTGCTCACGAAGTGCAATGTGCAAATTGTAACGGTGATATTATTTCATGGTACTTGAATGGTGAGCTAATCGCAGAGGGAGAATCAACATCGCTCAACGCTGAAATGGATGGCATAACCCAAAATGGAAATTATCACGTGGTTACGACCAATTCGTTCGGTTGCACGGTTGCATCAAATTCCATTGCCGTTGTGCAACCTCACATGGCAGTTAATATTGCTAGCGGCTGCGCTCCCCTTACTATCTATTTTAACAACCTTACTGACACCATCACCGGCTTAGTTTGCTCGCTCAATACCGGAATTAGTGTGATCGAAAACTTTACAGGTCAAATCCCTGTTGAATATACGGAAGCAGGTAATTTCTCACCTGTCCTGACGTGCAGCACAGCAGACGCTTCGGGAACAATTGACACAGCAGTACAAATTAGCTCAATCGAAATTCCCCAACTCACTGTCGATTCAGCTTCGCTTCAAGTTGTATGCACCAATGCCGGTCAGTTTACCAACTTCGAATGGAATATCGACGGTAATATCATTCTAGGGGGTAGCTCGCAGCCTCTTGGAAATGACATTTACCAGCTACAGGCATTCAACGAAAATGGGTGTGGTGGAAATAATCTCCTTATAGTAAATAGTATATCAACAACAAATAGTTTGATTCACAGCGTATATCCCAACCCGGCAACCGATTTCATTACGTTGGTCAATTCGGACTTGAAACCATTCCGCATACTTAATGCATCCGGCCAGATTGTTATTGAAAACAATGGAACTATTCGCACACAACCCATTGACACCAGCACTTGGCCATCCGGAGTTTATTTGATTCAATGGCTGGAAGGAGGAAATAAAGAATCCGTGCGATTTGAAATTAGCAAGTAATTTCCTTTGGCACAATTTTCGGTAAGCGCTCAAACGATGCACAGAGCTGTTAAAGTTTAGTTAACCACTAAACCATTTAATCGAAGTTATCTGTACATTTGAAAAAGCTAACCATTCAAAAAAAAGTAATTCGATGAAAAAAGTATTTCTCACCATGGCCATAGCGCTCGGTGCATTTTCAATTGTTTCTGCTCAAGCCCCGGAAAACACTACCCCGGCACCTTCTAAAGCAGCGATTATGGTAGACAAGGAAGTCCACGATTATGGCGATATTCCTTACGCAGGAGATGGAACCTGTGAATTCAAAGTGACTAATACCGGAACAGAACCACTCATTATGAGCAAGTGTAAAGGTTCATGCGGTTGCACGGTACCTAAATGTGATCCAAACCCAATATTGCCCGGTGAAAGCTCTATCATAACTGTAAAGTACGATACCAAGCGCCCCGGACCAATCAATAAGTCTGTAACCATTAACTCCAACGCTTCGAATGAGCCTGTAAAGGTTGTTCGTATCAAGGGTAATGTTGGTCCTGACCCTAACGCTGCTCCTAGCGGTGCTCCTGAAAAAGCTCCTGCAGGTGCTCCAGCGGGTGGTAATTAATCATTCGTATAAGATTTTCAATACAAGACTATTCGTCGAAACTCCTGAAAATAAAGCTTTATGAAAAAAATAATATTCTGTCTTTCAATAGCACTCGGTATTTCATCAGCGGCTTTTGCTCAGCCTGAATTGGTAACAGGGCCGGCTATCACCGTGGATAAGGACACACATGACTATGGTGATATTGCATTTGATGCAAATGGTGCCTGCCAGTTTAAGGTAACTAATACAGGAACAGAGCCCCTTATTATTACCAATTGCCAAGGTTCATGTGGTTGCACAGTCCCAAAGTGCGATCCCAATCCAATAGCACCCGGTGCTTCTTCACTCATTGATGTGAAGTATGACACCAAGCGTCCTGGTCCCTTCCAAAAATCAGTTACTATTAATTCGAACGCAGTCAATGCTCCGATGAAAGTGGTAACCATCAAAGGAAATGTTGGTCCTGACCCAGGCCAAGCTCCTTCAGGTGCCCCGGAAAAAACTCCAGTTGGCGCTCCAGCCAAGCAGTGATTTGCAGATGAATAAAGAATAAAAAAAGGGGGCTGATAGCCCCCTTTTTTAATGCATCATTATTCTGTCATTACAGCTTCTGAATAAGCATCGACTGAACGTTGGAATCATTCTTTAATCTCAATGTGTACATTCCATTCGGGAACATACTCAAATCAAAGGATGTAATCGCCGAGTTTGGATTGAAACTCATTACGCGCTTCCCCATTAAATCAAAAACTTCAATCAGACGAATAGCATCCTGATTGCCCGCCTGAATGGTAAATAATCCTTGAGATGGATTAGGGAATATTTTCAAAGTTGCTTCAGCTTCGCCTACATTAATAGGCAGGCAAGGGCTACCAGCCAAGTCAAGTGCACACATTATACGTGGAGCAGCATATGCCTGAATAGAATCCAGATAGGTCATACCTTTCATCTCGGACATATCAGGATTGGTAAGGAGGCCATTGCTGTTGTTCGGATTATCAGCAGTCCACCATTCCCATGGGGCGCTATCTGCTTCCGAGCCTGCAGGGCGATTCAACGGGTACAAGCCAGAATAGCCATTGTTGTAGGTGTTGGCCTGAGTAGTATAAACATCTCCGGCAGCATCTGCGGCAGCGAATGACGCATTCAAACCGAAGGCTGCAGCCATTTGCTGAACATGATAGCTTCCGCTTACTTCAACAACAGGCAAATTGAATCCGGGAACAATCACAGTTCCGATATTGTAAGGAGCAAAAGGATCTGTAGGTGAATGGAATGAAATCATCGGCACATCCTCAGATGTTACCCAAGAACTATCACCGCATGCACCGCCCATGTTGACCATTACATTAAAGTCTGATGAATAGCCCACGTGATTTGGATAACACAACGTATCACCATCGTTCGGATTGATACCTACTGAAGTACCGTAAATATCTCCGTTTACCTGTTCAAGAACCATAGGTACTGGAACAAAATTTCCTGATCCTGCCGGAATTTCCAGCAGTTGGGTGAACTTAGGAATAGCGATGTCAGCATATTCATTGATGGTGGCTGCTGCAAATGAAATGTAACCTCCGGTGCCTTGTCCCCAAACACAGATGCGTGTCGGATCAATTCCGAAGGGATTATTATTCTCAGCCTCAGTTCTGCGGAAATAGCGGATGGCAGTGCGGCAATCTTGAACACCGCGATACGCAGCATTGATGAGTGTATATACGCGTTCATCCTGAGTTGTCGCAACCGGATTCCAGCCTAAACGATAGTCGCAAGAGGCCACTACATACCCCATTCGGGCAAGGCGTGAGCACATTTCAACAACATTCAAATCCGTTTTAGTTCCGCTTGGACTTCCGTTTTGCGGGGTTGGCAAGAAATTACCTGTGTGGAAATAGAGCACCAACGGACGACTGGTTTCTGTATCTCCGGATGGTGTATATACATCCATCATAAGGGGTTGAGGAATGGCCTCGCCCAATTGAGGGTAAGCCAACACAGTAGCATTGATTCCATACATCACGTCCGATTGCACGGTGACATCAGTAAATACCTCCGTAAGGTATCGCTGACCCCAAGCTCCCGAACATGAAGCAATAGCAATAGCTAGCAAAAGAGTAGAAATTCTGTTCATGGTTAAAAGATTAATTATTTGTGATTTGAATGGCAATCTATAAAAAATCACTCTAAAAAAAATTGCCAAAAAGCATACTTTTAAACAGAGCCCACGGCAATTCACTTTTTCGCCCAGTCGTATTGAATTGCAGCAAAGGCCATCCGACCGATCAACGGACCACCATAGGCCTCTATGTGTAGGTTATTAAGTAAGTTAGCACAACCCACTTTGAAGTTTATACCAATTTTTTTCAAGGTATAATTAACCTGAACATCCAACAAGTCGAATGAAGGCACCGGACCGGTAAATTGCGGTGAGCCTTCCCAAAAATAGGAATCGACCCATTTGTAATTCAACGCATAACCCCAGGTGTTCCCTGCAGCATTAGGCCAAAGTTCGCGGCCATTCAAGCCAATATTGAGTTTATGAATGGGTGTATTGAAGGCAGGAATTATAGCATCTTCATTATCCTTCAACAGCAGTTTATTATAGGAGTAATTGAACGTAACAGCATGTTGCTTCCAATAGTAGTAGTTTACTCCTATGTTGGCTCCTTGAGTAACCACATCACTTTGACTATTGGCAGCATACCGATACACTCTGATTTGGGACAAATTCTGGATTTGACCTGAAGAATCAAATGGAGCATCTATTCCAATTCGATATCCGATGAAGTATTTATAGTAAGAAGCAAATGCCGAGACGTCGAGGAACACACGCTCAGCCAATGTAGCTCTATATCCAAACTCAAGCGATTGAGCTTGTTCCGGGCGAATTGGATCAATGTTGAAATAGCGTAAGGACGAAGCCTTTTGAGTATCGCGCCATTCGCTGAATGAGGCAACCGTTATGAGACTATCGACACCTTGCAAATTACCACGAAGAATCGCAGGCCCAACGTTGAGGTTAAGATACTGATCGGTAAGTGTTGGGTTGCGCAACGCGCTGGTAAAGGATAACCTCCAAAAATGATCCTTTCGTGGAGAATACACAACCGAGGCCGCAGGAGAAATAACGGGAAGGAAATTTTCATTCTTATCGACTCGCAATGTTGCTCCTACTATCCACTTATTGTCGAATTTTTTCTCTGCTCCAATGTACGCACCATATTGGTAATTGGTGAATTTGTTCTTCGTGTAGGTCGTATCAAAACCGGTTGTGGCATCACCTGAAATTGTCCGGATAAGCGTATCAATGAAAATCGTTCCGTCAGAATCCGGGGTATATAGGCGGCCACTGAATCCCGCCCTTAATTCATCGAGTTTGACAAAAGTCCAGCGATATTCTCCTTGCAACTGATACAATGCCGAACGATCATAGAACCTAGTCCCTCCTTCTGCCTCATTGTTTTTGGACGAAACGATCCGATTGAAGGCTTGCTCAAATTCATTCGAACCGGGAGCAAAATATCCCAGCGTATCCATAGGAATTCCAGCGTTACCATTGTTGGTCAAATTTTCCACCCATCGATGCCAAGTTCGAAGTGAATCCTGATAGGTACTCATCCATTCTGTATTGCTGTAGGGCAAATAGAATTGCAGATAAAGCGGATCAACTAAAGGGCCGGGCCAATCGGGATTCATTTCAAGCTCCGGATATCCGAGCGCATTCATTCGCGGAACAATATTTTGCTGCCAATATTTGATATAAACTGAAGCCCAGTCTTCATTAGATCGCGCTGCATCTTGCAATCGCTTTGCAGTGAAGTAAGGGTCGTAGCTGTCGCCCGCATCTTCATGTGTAGAATAAAACCTCAGGTAATACCGATTATTTTTTCGCAGCTCAATCCTGTTCTGATAGAAAAGAATATTACGAAGACTGAATCGATTGTCGCCCTGAAAGACGGTTGTTCCCTGACCAACATTTGTTTGCAAAATCAACTCGGGTGATTCAAACTCAAGCTCCGGTTTCAAACGAAAATAGACTGCTGAACTTACCTTCAGGTTTTTTGTGTGATAGTCGACAAGGTCAGTTTCGTTGTAACCT
>JAURKF010000328.1 GCA_030831885.1 Flavobacteriales bacterium | reverse complement strand
CGCATAATTCAACACATTGTTTACGAGGTAATCTGTTTTCTCCTTCAACTCTTCGTAAAAACCGGGACGCTGGCATTCTGTAAGCTGCGCAATACCGGCTGCCATAGCCACCGGATTTCCGCTCAATGTTCCTGCTTGATACACGGGGCCTTCGGGTGCAACATGGCTCATTACTTCTGCGCTCGATGCATAAGCGCCAACAGGCAATCCTCCGCCAATAATTTTTCCGAACGCCAACACATCGGGTTGTATGCCATAATAGCCCGATGCTCCTTCGAAGCCTACACGGAAACCGCTAATTACTTCATCGAATAAGAGAAGTATCCCTTCGCGTGTGCATACTTCTCGCACATAGCGCAAGAAGTCTCCCTCTTGCAATAACAGACCATTATTAGCGGGAATAGGCTCTATAGCCACAACTGCAATTTGTCCGCGGTATTCACTTACCGCTTTATCCAAGGCGTCGCGATCGTTGAGTGGAAGAACGATAGTCTCTTTTGCGTATGCTTCAGGTATGCCTGCAGAGCTTGAGGTGCCGAGCGTTGCCAAGCCACTACCTGCTTGCACCAACAAGCTATCCACGTGTCCGTGGTAGCAGCCTTCGAACTTGATGATTTTATCTTTACCTGTGTAACCTCGAGCCAAACGAATAGCACTCATCGCGGCTTCGGTGCCACTGCTCACGAAACGAATTTTCTCAATGTATCGGTGATTCTTGATGATCAAATCAGCAAGCTCGTTTTCGAGTCGGGTGGGCGCTCCAAAACTGCTTCCGTTGGCAACAGTCTCCTGCACCGCCTTCACCACAGAAGGATGGGCATGTCCCAAAATAAGCGGACCCCATGAGCAGCAGTAATCGATGAACTCGTTGCAGTCTTCATCCCACACACGAGAGCCCTGTCCCTTGGCAAAAAACAGAGGAGTGCCTCCTACCGAGCGAAACGCGCGCACGGGCGAGTTCACACCGCCGGGAAAGTAGGTTTTTGCTTTTTCGAATAATTCTTGTGATCGGCTTGTATTCATTTTTCGGGATTGAAATTTTTTGCGTGGCAGCGAATGCCGTTGCTTTGCAACACGTAAAAACGCGGCGCAAGATACTCGTGCCCATACAAACACATTGTCATGAATTTTCAATACGACCAAGCCTTTGCACAATCGCTCGATAAGGCCGATGCGCTGTCCTCTTTCCGCAATCGCTTCCACTTCCCACAGCGCGAGGGGCATTCGGTGTTGTATTTCACCGGTAATTCGCTGGGTTTACAGCCCAAGGGCGTGAAGGAGGCGTTCAATCAGGAATGCGATGATTGGGCAACGTTTGGTGTGGAAGGTCATTTCCTGGCACGAAAGCCCTGGTATAGCTACCACGAGCGATTTGCTGCGGGTGCTGCTAAGTTGGTGGGCGCGAAAGAGAGTGAGGTCGTAATGATGAATCAGCTTACGGTCAATCTCAATCTGCTATTGGTGACGTTTTACAAACCCGAAGGCAAGCGTCGCAAAATTCTCTTCGAAGCAAAACCATTTCCTTCCGATCAATATGCGTTTGCATCTCAAGCGCGTTTGCACGGATTGAATCCGAACGATGTGCTGGTGGAGCTGCTTCCGCGAGAGGGCGAATTCATTTTGCGTAAGGAAGATATTCTGGAGAAAATCCAAGCGATCGGCGACGAGCTCGCATTGGTGTGCTTCGGTGGTGTCAACTACTTCACCGGACAACTCTTTCCAATGAAGGAAATTACAGAGGCAGCCCATAAAGTGGGAGCCATGTGTGGTTTCGATCTCGCGCATGCCGCAGGTAATGTGCCGTTGGAGTTGCATGATTGGAATGTCGATTTTGCTTGTTGGTGCACCTATAAATACCTCAACAGCGGCCCGGGAAGTGTGGGCGGTGTTTTTGTGAACGAACGTCATGCAACCAATCCAAATCTATTCCGATTGGCGGGCTGGTGGGGACACAACAAAGAGACACGTTTTCAGATGGGGCCCGATTTCGATCCCATACCAACAGCAGAGTCTTGGTCGATGAGCAACGCGCCGGTGTTTAACATGATTGCGCACGAGGTGTCACTCGAAATTTTCTCTGAAGCAGGTATGAAGGCGTTGCGTGAGAAGTCACTCCTTCTGACCGCTTATCTCGATTTCTTATTGAAGGAAGTGATGCGCATCACAGGACAAAAACTAATTCGCATCACACCCGAAGATCCTGCGCAGCGCGGTTGTCAGTTGTCTGTAATAGTGGCAGGTTACGACCGAAAACTGGTGAGCACATTGTATGAGCAGGGAGTAGTAGTCGACTGGCGCGAACCCAACGTAATACGGTTGGCTCCGGTGCCGCTCTATAATTCGTTCGAAGACGTATACCAACTCGGCAAGGTGCTCGAGCAGATTTTCAAACGCTGATCACAATCCCAGCAATACTTCTTCGGCGCTCTTACCGCCAAACAACATGCGCTCCGGATTTTCGAGCATGTCTTTTACCTTCACGAGGAAACTAACACTTTCGCGTCCGTCGATAATACGGTGATCGTACGACAAGGCTACATACATAATCGGGCGAATAACTATCTGTCCGTTTTCAGCAACCGGGCGCTCTACGATGTTGTGCATTCCCAGGATGGCGCTCTGCGGAGGGTTGATGATAGGCGTTGAAAGCATAGAGCCGAATACACCACCGTTGGTAATGGTGAAGGTTCCACCTTGCATTTCATCGACCGTGATTTTTCCATCGCGAACTTTCTTCGCAAGATCACCTATGCCGCGCTCGATGTCGGCCAATCCCATCATTTCTGCATTGCGCACAATCGGAACCATCAAACCCTTGGGCGATGATACTGCGATGCCTATATCCGTGTAGTCGTGGTATACAATTTCACCGTTCTCGATGCGAGCATTCACCGCTGGGTATGCGAACAATGCTTCAGCGCATGCTTTGGTGAAGAACGACATGAAGCCAAGGCCAACGCCGTGTTTCTCCTT
>JAURKF010000327.1 GCA_030831885.1 Flavobacteriales bacterium | reverse complement strand
TAGGCGCAGTATGGCGACATCTCCGAGAAAATCATCCCGACATAGATCTTTTTTCCTCCGATGGAAGCCATCCATCAACCGCAGGATCTTATGTAGCAGCGCTCTGTTTCTACACTACGTTCTTTCAAAAATCACCCCTCGAAGCGTTGTTTGACTATACAGTAGACAATGCTCAAGAAGCAACCATCCGACAAGTCGTGCATGATTTGGTTTTCCTGCAAGCCTCCGATTGGTTCGTGGGCAGTTGGGATCCGTCAGCTGACTTCACGCTATCACCTGTCAATTCCTCTGAATTCACGCTCACTAACACGAGTCAATTCGCAGATAACGTCTTCTACTCCATCGACGGCAACAATTGGGTGGAGCTAACGGAATCAACAACCTCCATTACAATCAGTGAGCCCGGCGATTATGAAATTAGCTTTATCGCACAACGATGTGAGCTAAGCGATACAACAACACAAACTCTTCAAGTATCACCGAATTCGGTGCCCATGTTGAACGAACTAGCCTTCAATCTCTATCCCAATCCTACACGAGACCTCATGACTATTGAAATTCCGGATGGCTACACTTGCGATGAAATCGTTGTTTTGAATGCACTTGGCGAAATCGCGCAGCATATAGACACTCCTTTTTCGGGCGCCTTGACGATGGATTTCCGCTCTCTACAAACAGGAATTTATACCGTGCAGGCATTCACCAATCGGGGTGTATTAGCAAAACAAGTAAACGTGAATTAACGGGTAATCAAAGCACCTGACCCCACTGCACGAAATACGATGGATTGATTGATTTCAACTCAATCGGCCTATCGAAAAATCCAAATACGGCAGAACCACTGCCACTCATACGCGCATACCAAGACCCTTGCTTCAGGAGTGAATCAATGAGCTCAGAGATGGCAGGATGATTTTTGCACACGGTTTCTTCAAAATCGTTGGTCACACACTGTTGCCACTCTTCTCGGGGCAGTCTCTCTATACGACGTAAATCGAAGGTTGCGCGTCGTGGCACAATACCGCCATAGGCCTCTGACGTACTGACATGAATGCCGGGATGAATAATAGCTAGATGTTGTCCCGAAAGTGGCAAGTCGATAGGCTCCAACAATTCACCTCGACCATGCACATATGCCGGTTTGTTTTCAATGAAAAACGGACAATCGCTTCCCAGTTGCGCTGCGTATTCCTGCAATTGCTCGATTGATAGTTGAAGATTGAAAATTGTGTTTAGCAATTTCAACATGTGCGCTCCATCGCTCGATCCTCCGCCCAATCCAGCGCCAATCGGTACATTCTTCAGCATCGTGGCCTCTACTCCACCCAAATTAAAATCACGCTTCAACAACCGATACGCTCGCACGCACAAATTCGTCTCAATATCGCCGTCTATAGTTCGACCTTGAGTAGTGAAGACAATGTCTTCGCTTTCCGTTAGAACCACCTCTACAACATCACATAAACTCACAGGCAAGAAAATACTTTCAAGATTGTGAAAACCATCCGATCTTCGCTCGGTCACGAACAAACCCAAATTGATTTTAGCGTTAGCAAAAGCTATCATTACTTATTCCCAATATCCGAAGTTCCTGAGTTTACGTTCGTCCTGGCGCCAGTTCTCATCCACCTTCACATGCGTTTTTAAAAAAACCTTCTTCCCGATGAACGACTCCATATCCTTGCGAGCCTGCGTGCCCACGCGCTTCAGCGGGCCGCCCTGATGACCAATTACAATGCGCTTTTGTGATTCGCGCTCTACCAATATCAGCGCAGATATGCGGACGATATCCGGTTCTTCCAGATATTCTTCAATGATCACTTCACTTGCGTATGGAATCTCTTTGTCGTAATTCATGAAAATTTTCTCTCGAATAATTTCACTGACGAAAAAACGCATAGTTCGATCGCTGATATCGTCCTTCGGAAAATAGGGGGGCGAATCCGGCAGCATGCGAATAATCTGATCAAGCAATTCGCGTGTATGGATTTTCTCCAATGCCGAAACGGGAAACACCTTCGCATTGGGCAGCATTGCCGTCCAGAAATCGAAGAGAAGGTTTACACCGTCATTGCCAACCAAATCATATTTATTTAAAATAACAAAAACCGGAATTTTGGTTTTCTTTATTTTCTCGAGCGTGGGCGCGTGAATTTCATGTTTGTCTGCACTATCAACAACGAGCAGAATCAAATCGGCATCTGTCAACGCGGAACCCACAGCCTTCATCATGCCTTCTTGCAGTTTGTACTTCGGGTCTAGAACTCCCGGTGTATCACTATATACAATCTGATAATCGTCACCATTGAGAATGCCCATGATGCGATGTCGTGTTGTTTGTGCTTTGGGTGTTACAATGCTGAGTTTCTCGCCCATGAGGGCGTTCATCAAGGTCGATTTACCGGCGTTTGGATTGCCGACAATGTTCACGAATCCTGCTTTATGCTTGATTTCTGTCAATTTTAGAAAAGAATTGTTACAGGCACAAAAGTAGACTATATTTGCCCCCCCAATTCGAACGTGATGCGGGTAAAATTTTATATTGCGGGGTGGAGCAGTTGGTAGCTCGTTGGGCTCATAACCCAAAGGTCGTCAGTTCGAGTCTGGCCCCCGCTACAAAGAGAAAGTCGGCACAATGCCGACTTTTTTATTTCTGAGCCTTCGAATAAAGCACCATACCTACCAGCATAAAAAGCACATTGGGTATCCATACAGCAATCCATGCCGGGAATCCAAGATTCATAGCACTTACGGTGGTCATGCGCGAAATGAAAACGAACACAAATCCTATGATTACCGCAAACATTAAGTGCGCACCCATTCCTCCTCGCTGCTTTCGCGACGCAATAGCAACACCAATGAGGGTAAGGACAAATATGGAAAACGGACCTGCGGTTCGATTGTACAACTCGACTTCAAACTCCGCCACCCGACCCGATCCTCCCAAACGCTGGGTTTCGATAAATTCGCTCAGCTCTCGATAACTCATTGCAGAAGTAATTTCCGATCGCAGACCAAAGGTGTGTTCGTCCATTGGTAAAATTGTATCAATCTGCGCTCGCATGCGCAGCGTTTCTGCTCCCTCATTATCGAATGTCCGAATTTGCGCATTCATAATTCGCCATAGTTTCGTCTCAGGTATAAACTGCGCACTCGCTGCAATCATCTTATAGGTCAACTTACCATCGCGCCATTTCTCGAGCGAAAAATTATCACCCGAAATAGTTTCGGGACGAAAAGCATAGAAGTATGCAATCGTTCCCGGTTCGATTTCCCGATGCATATTCTTCTCCGTAACGGTAATCGGATCCTTCATGTAGTTTACCTCAAACTCATACTTCTGCCGGTTGGCCTTGGGAACCACGACATGCGTTAGGAAAAGCAAAAGCGCTACGAGTATGCCGGATGCAATGAAGTAAGGTCGGATAAACCGACTATAACTAATGCCGCCACTTAATATGGCGATTACCTCCGATTGCTGAGCCAACTTGCTGGTAAACCAAATAATGGTAAGAAAAACGATGAACGAACTAAGTAGCGCTCCGAAGTAAAAACAAAAATTCAGATAATAATCGGTGACAATCCTATACCAAGGAGCGCGCGCTTTCAACAGCTCATCGATATTCTCGCTGATATCAAACACGACCGCAATCAATAAAAACGCACCTATCATAAAAAAGAAGGTGCCCAAAAATTTCTTAATGATATAGAGGTCTAGCTTTTTAATCATCACATGCGTTGCATGAGTTTACCTACCATTTCGTTTTTCCATGACGCAAAGGTGCCCTCAAGAATTTTCTCGCGTGCCTTTCGGACCAATCGCAAGTAAAAATTCAAATTGTGCAACGTACCTATCTGCATTGCCAGTATTTCCTCAGAAGCAAATAAATGCCTTACATACGCTTTGGTGTAGAATGAATCTACGAAGCTTTCACCAGCTGGATCGAGCGGTGAAAAATCGCGCTCCCACTTCTTATTGCGCATATTCATGATGCCGTTCCAAGTGAACAACTGTCCATTGCGGGCATTACGCGTAGGCATTACACAATCGAACATATCTACTCCCAATGCAATAGATTCGAGGATATTCGCGGGTGTTCCCACCCCCATCAAGTAGCGAGGTTTGTCTTTCGGTAAAATTCCGCAAACCAAATCCGTCATCTCGTACATCAGTTCGTGTGGCTCTCCCACACTTAATCCACCGATGGCATTTCCTTCAGCACCCTTTGATGCCACATACTCAGCACTTGCCTTGCGCAATTCAGTATAAACGGAACCTTGCACTATTGGGAATAAGGCCTGATGATGTCCATAGAACGGTTCTGTTTCGTTAATACGAGTGAAACATCGATCCAACCAGTGATTCGTAATCTGCAACGACTTACGCGCGTATGTTTCATCACAAGGATAAGGAGGACACTCATCGAAAGCCATGATAATGTCGGCGCCAATCGCACGCTGAATATCCATGACATTCTCAGGCGTAAACAAATGTGCTGAACCATCGATGTGCGATTTGAACTTTACACCTTCGGGAGTAATCTTTCGATTATCGCTTAGAGAATACACTTGATAGCCACCACTGTCGGTCAATATAGGACGATCCCATCCATTGAACTTGTGCAAGCCACCGGCTTCTTTCAAGAT
>JAURKF010000029.1 GCA_030831885.1 Flavobacteriales bacterium | reverse complement strand
CACATACACAATCACCAATGTCGGTTCATTCGGAAACGTAATGGGCACCCCCATCATCAACCAACCGCAAGTGGCCATCATGGCCGTTGGCGCAATACGTAAGAAACCGGCTGTAATAGAAACCCCATCGGGCGACTTTATTGGTATTCGTCATATGATGTTTTTAAGTCATAGCTATGATCATCGTGTGGTAGATGGTGCACTGGGTGGGCAGTTTGTGAGGCGTGTAGCCGATTACCTTGAGGCCTGGGATATCAATCGGGAGGTTTAAGAAACATTCGTTTTTTTTCTATTGTTTAATGCACTTGCCTATCTTCGGGCTCGAATATTTATTGGACCTTGCTATACCTTGAATAGAATGAATCGTTTTCTGTTGTTTATTGTTTGCATCGGCGTCTCCATAGCGTCGCTAAATGCAGCCCCCCCTAAACGTTTAGTATTCGCTGCGAAATTTCTTGAAGCCAATCAAATGATGGAGGAACGTTTGTGGATTCAAAGCATCAATGCCTGGATTGATTTATTGGTGGATAACCCCAACAACGCCAACATTAATTACAAAATCGGATACTGCTACTTGCAAACCGCGAATTCCAAGTTGGAGGCTTTGCAATATCTGGAAGCAGCTTGCGATAAGCGCTTCAGCAAGAGCTATGATCCTTATGATCCGGTAGAAAAGCGCGCCCCGGTGCAGGCGCTATACTATTTAGGAAGGGCTCAGGCGCTTAACCTGAAGATCGACGACGCAATTGCTACATTTCAAAAACTTCAGAAACAGCTTGGCAAAAAGCATTTGATGTATGTTGATGCCACGCGTGAACTGGAGATGTGCCAGGAAGCGAAGACGCAGATGGCCAATCCGAAGAATTATAAAATTACCAACGTAGGTCCTATTATCAATACTGCATCGAATGAATACAGTCCGGTTCTTTCGTTGGATGAAAGTCAGTTGTTCTTCACCAGCCCACGTGTGCGCCCCGATTCATCCAATAGCAAAATAATCGACTTCATGACGATGCAGTACAAGGATGATATCTATGCAACCTTCAAAAATGAGGAGGGTGTTTGGATGGAGCCGGAATTGCTGAATTTAAACACGGATGCGCATGATGCAGCAATCAGTGTATCCCCCGACGGCCAAACGCTCTTTATTTATCGTGATAATTTTGGCGATGGTCAGCTTCTGGAGAGCACACTCATCGGGGAAACATGGAGTGAGCCTGTATTGCTTGGTTCGGATATTAATACGACGGCATGGGAAACGCATGCCACTGTATCAGCGGATGGTAGCACGCTTTTGTTTGTGAGTGATAGAACTGGTGGTGTGGGTAATCGCGACATTTATCGTTGCGTGAAACTTCCCAATGGTGAGTGGTCACGCGCACTCAACATCGGCACACAGGTGAATACAAATTTTGATGAAGATGCCCCCTTTCTGACAGCCGATGGCAAGACGTTGTACTTTGCTTCACGCGGTCACAATACGATGGGTGGATTCGATATTTTTTACTCGAAACTCGGTCAGGATGGTGAATGGGGTGCCCCTGTGACGTTAGGTTACCCTATCAATACGGTGGATGATGATGTTTTCTTTGTTCCTATGGCTGACGGCCGTCGCGCATACTATTCCTCTTCAAAAGATGGAGGTTATGGTTTGAAGGATATTTATTTGGTGGATATGCCGGATATCACTGAAGAAACACAACTCGCAGTTTTAAAAGGCTACGTCATAACACCGGAAGGGGAAGAGCTGCCGGATGATTTACGCATTTTGGTGAAGAATGACAAGAACGCAGAAGTATCCGAATACCGCCCACGTAAACGCGATGGAGGATATCTCGCAGTACTTAACCCATGCACTAGTTATCACATTGAATACTTTAAAGGAAAGGAAAAGATTAAGGAAGATGATATCAATGTACCCTGTGAAACCTCATTCCAGGAAATCGAACGAGAGGTATTCCTCGTTCCGGTGAATATTACAAAGGAGGAGCCGGTTGAACCAAAAGCTACCCCTGACAAGGACAAGAAGGGGGGATCGAAGACCGGTGATAAAAAGGATGTTGCAAAGACTGGAACGAAAACCGAAACGAAAACCGATGTATCGAAATCAGGAGCCGCTGATAAATCAGGCGGAAAAACTGCAACTGCCAAGACCGATGAGAAAAAGGATTCAGGAGTTTCTTTAACTGCAGAGGAAGTATTTACCGGTAAATTGGAAGAACCTGCCATCACAGTCACGCCTGCAGGTCAGCCTCTCGATCCCATCGAACTAAAGTTCGATAAGAAAGATCCCGCTGCCCGTCAGTTCATCCCCGAAAAAGGATTTGCACAGTATGCCCACTATTTCGTGTACGGTTCTCATGCCCTCATGAAAGACGAAGCAGATTTTGCTTACTTCATTCGGGATATAGATGCAATCATAAAAGCAGGAAAGAAGCCTGTTATCGTTATTGAAGCTTCAGCTTCGAAAGTCCCTTCTACCAAATACAAATCGAATGATGATTTGGTGCAGCTTCGATTCGATACTGCACACGATATCGTTCGAAATGCATTGAAGGCATATAGCCGTGAAGAGGGCAAAGACTATTCATTCGGCACAGGTTCCAAGGCAGTTCAGGGAAAGGAGTATGAGAATGATTCAAAGAAAAATCGACTTATCTACGAACAATATCAGTACGTGAAAGTGCGCGTGCAGGGATAGGCTAGTTCTCGATCTTAAGCGAATAGACCGTGGTTTCACCCATGGGCGCCCAAAAAATAAAACCCCTCGGATATTCCCACCCGAGGGGTTTTTGCTGCTGTATTGCCGGCATTGCCGACGTTGCTCTGTATCAATATAACCTACCTTCGCTTTCTTTTATTTTACAGACAGGAAAAAAATGAAACTTAACCTTAAAAGACCACTGGCGTTTTTCGACCTGGAAACTACAGGCACCGATATAGGAAAAGATCGGATTGTTGAAATTGCTATCGTTAAAATTATGCCCGATGGTCAGGTTAGTATGATGCCCGCTCAGCGCGGCAAAGAGCATCGATTGCTTATAAATCCGACAGTTCCAATTCCAATTGAATCCTCGCTTGTGCATGGAGTGTATGATGCCGATGTGAAGGATGCACCTACATTCAAAGATCTTGCGCCAAAGCTCTTCAAGTTTTTGTTCGATTGCGATTTGGGTGGATTCAATTCCAATCGCTTCGATATTCCAATTCTTGCAGAAGAGTTCTTACGTGCTGATATCGACTTCAATGTGGAGGGAAGAAACCTAATCGATGTGCAGGTAATTTTTCACTTGATGGAACAACGCAACCTGAAGGCGGCTTATAAGTTTTATTGCGACAAGCAATTGGACGATGCACACGAGGCCTTGCCGGATACACTGGCTACGGTGGAAGTGTTTGAGGCTATGCTCGATCGATATGCGCACGTCGAACTGCAAGATGAAAAGGGAAATACTTACCACCCTGTCCAAAATGATATGGAGGTTATTCATAAATTGAGTGAGCGAAAGAGGAAAGCAGATTTTGCCGGTCACATTGTATTTAATGACAAGGACCAGCCGGTGTTCAACTTCGGGAAGTATAAAAACATGACAGTGCAAGAGGTCCTCACAAAGGATGTAGGTTATTTCAGTTGGATGATGAATGCTGACTTTCCGCTCTATACTAAAAAGGTATTGAAAGAGATTCGAGATATGATGCGTTAACCATTGTGAACTCCCGGTCACCAAAACATATTACCGTTCTCGTTTCAAACGATTTGCAGCACGATCAGCGCGTTGCTAAAATGTGCGGTACGTTGCTCGAAATGGGATTTCATTTGACGCTGGTAGGGCGAAGGCTGCAGGAAAGTGAAGAGTTTTCGAGGCCTTATGAAACGCGTCGGTTCAACTTGTTTTTTCGAACTGGAGTGCTATTCTATGCTGCGCTGAATCTCAGATTATTCTTTTACTTGCTTTTCAAGCGCACGGATATCATCGTTGCGAATGACTTGGATACGCTATTGCCTGCATTTCTCATTGCACGACTGCGTGGTAAAGAGTTGGTCTATGACAGTCATGAGTATTTTACAGAAGCTGAAGGCCTTACGAATCGCCTTTTTCCAAAGAAAATTTGGTTGATGATCGAGGGATTTATTTTTCCAAAACTGAAGTATGTTATTACAGTGAATGAAACAATAGCAGGTATCTATCGAGGGCTGTACGGCGTACCTGTGCATGTTGTTCGGAATGTTCCTCCGCTGCGCGAAGCGCCAGCATCATTTTCCAGGGCTGATTTGAATTTGCCGTCCGATCAAAGAATCATCCTACTTCAGGGAGCATATATCGATCCCGATCGCGGCGGCATGGAACTGGTCTTGAGTATGGAGTTTTTACCTGAAGCATTGCTGGTCGTGATCGGTTCGGGGAGAGATCTTACGAACATGAAACAAGTGGTGGAGGAGAAAGGCTTGCAAGATCGTGTGCGGTTTATTGCAAAATTGCCTTTCGCTGAATTGCAGCGATACACTGCCGTGGCTGATGTGGGTGCATCGCTCGATAAGCCGTTGCATTTGAATTATGCCTATTCTCTTCCCAACAAGTTTTTCGATTACATACATGCAGGGTTACCGGTATTGGTTTCTGATTTGCCTGAGCTTCGTCGTGTGGTGGAGGGCCATGATATCGGTTGCATCGTAAGGCAGGTGGAGCCTCGATTCATTGCCGAAGCATTGCAACACATGTTTAATGATGATGCCTTGTCGCTTTGGAAAGCGAATGCGCTGCGCGCTGCGGTTGATCTCAATTGGCAACGCGAGCAAGAGGTGGTAAGGAGCGTATATCAGTCCTTACTTTGATTATCTGAGTTGCTTAAATACATACTTCGCGGCAATTACGGGGCTAAGCGAAAGTGCTGCCAACCACCCGAGATTGTTTTTCTTCAGTCGAAACTCTTCGCGATACAGGGCGGCATTAAATTGTTTGGAGAGCCCGGAAGCTTCACATTCAGCAATGATCAGATCAAGGCTCTTATAATGAATTCCTCTTCGAAAGAGCGAAAGGTGAAAATCATAATCAGCTAATACGCGCAGCGAAGAATCGAATGGCTCATTTCCAAACAGGCTACGACGATAGAATGCGCTTTGCTGATGCAACGTGTTTCGAATATACAGAGCTGTACTCATTGAGCTAACGTGCACCTCGGGCACCATCGAATGCTTAACGTTGAGGTTGCGCACACTGCCGAACACAACATCGTATGAATCGGTTAGGTGAGCCGATGCGCTTTCAAGCACATCGGTCGAGGCAAGCGCATCGTCACTGCCGAGAATGTAAATCCACTCACCGGTTGCTTTTCGAATACCCTTGTTGATTGCGCTGTAAACACCCTTGTCGGGCTCACTAATCCAATACGATATTCGGTTTTCGTGTGCCTGAATAATGGCCTGCGTGCCGTCGGTCGAGCCGCCATCGATGACTAAAATTTCGAGCGCTGGCAGGGATTGAGCCCACACACTGCGTAAGGTTTTCTCCAACGTTCGTTTACCGTTGAATACCGGAATAATAATACTGATGGTAGGCTTCTTCATTAGGCATGCATCGCTTCGTAGGCGGCAATGTCGGTGGTTTCCCGAATTTTCTGACCATCACATACGATAACGCGTCCGTTGAATTTGCGCATGGTGTTGAAGTCGTGCGAAGCCATAAGCACCGCTGTTCCCGAGCGACTGATAGCCAGTAGCAGATTTAGAATTTCATGACTGGTTTTCGGATCGAGGTTGCCCGTGGGTTCATCGGCTAGAATAAGCTGTGGTGTATTTAACAGCGCACGTGCAATTACTACGCGCTGTTGCTCCCCGCCGCTAAGTTCATGTGGCATCTTATGGCCTTTATTGTCGAGGTCAACCAAATTCAGTACACTGTTCATGCGCGCAACAATGGCTTTCTCGTCGGTCCAACCCGTTGCTCGCAGTACAAATTCCAGATTGTCGAATACCGAACGATCGGTAAGTAATTCGAAGTCTTGAAACACAATACCCAACTCCCTTCTCAGAAACGGCACTTGCGAGCGCTTCATGTTCGTCAAATCGAATCCGCAACATTCTGCCTTACCTTTTACCAGAGGCAATTCAGCATAAAGCGTTTTCAGTAGGCTACTCTTACCGCTTCCGGTTTTGCCGATGAGATAAACAAACTCACCCGATTTTATTTCCAGGTTGACATCTTTGAGAATCACATTCTCTTTCTGACGAATCTCGGCATGTTCAATTTTTACAACGATTTTTTCTTCCGACATGGACATGTACTATTTGGGTCAAATTTGGGGGATGGATTCCATCCTTATGCAGCGAGGCTAATTCCGTTTTCAACAGAGTGAAGTAGTGAAATGGTGAAGTGGTGAAGTGGTGAATTAGTGAAATAGGGGGGAGTGCCCTTCCTTTTCACCACTTCACCATTTCACCATTTCACCATTTCACTATTTCACCCAACAATGTAACCTTTCATCCTCCACCCCCGTACCAAAGGTGTGATTTGTTTTTTGGTTAATTAATGGATTTGGTTAAGTAAGAACGCCTCCCAACGGGGAGGCGTTCTTATTTTTTGAATAGGCGGAGTCTTTTGAACTCGCTTTGCACATAGCACTTCGTACTTCGACCTTATTTGTGATCCCGAAGGGATTCGAACCCCTGACCCGCAGATTAGAAATCTGCTGCTCTATCCAACTGAGCTACGGGACCTCTATAAACTTCAAAGTCCAAAATCCGATTTTCAATTGAAACTCAGATTTTGAACTTTTTTGTCGGGGTGGCAGGATTCGAACCTACGACCTTCT
>JAURKF010000003.1 GCA_030831885.1 Flavobacteriales bacterium | reverse complement strand
GTTTTGTAACTCATGCCATCAAGCATCTGTGAATTCGCTAGAACAGCTTCTTTCGAAGCTTCAGCTTTTTCGCTGATGTCGGCATCGCGGAAAATGTTCGGAATTGGCAATCCGAATTTTTTAGCAAAGTCATAATCGCGTTGGTCTCCGCAGGGCACGGCCATTACGGCTCCTGTGCCGTAGCCTGCCAGCACATAATCGCCAATCCATACCGGAATTTTTTCCCCGGTGAATGGATGAAGTGCATACGCGCCTGTGAACTGTCCGGTGATATTCTTTACCTCGCTTTGGCGGTCGCGTTCTGTTTTGAGTTTTGCCGCGTCAACATAGGAGTCAACAGCATTACGGAATTCATCGGTGGTGATGCGCGCTACCAATTCATGTTCGGGCGCAAGCGTCATAAAGGATACACCAAAAATGGTGTCTGGGCGGGTGGTGAAAACCTCAATACTCGCAGCATGTCCGTCGAGGTCAAAGCGCACCGAAGCACCTTCGCTGCGTCCAATCCAGTTGCGCTGAACTTCTTTGATGCTGTCGCTCCAGTCCACGGTGTCGAGGCCAAGCAGCAAGCGCTCGGCATATGCACTTATACGCATACTCCATTGCCGCATTTTCTTTTGTTCAACAGGGTGCCCGCCACGTTCACTAACACCATCTTTGATTTCATCGTTGGCAAGTACAGTGCCCAGCGCGGGGCACCAGTTCACTACAGAGTCGGCCAGATAAGCCAAGCGATAGTGCATCAGGATGAGCTGCTGTTGTTCATCGGTCATGCTCTTCCAATCGGTTGAAGTGAATTCACCTTCGAAATGATTACCGAAGAAAAATTTTTCTTTCTGAAGATCTTCGAACCATTGGGCATCTTGCGCTGCATTTACCCCATAGGTACCATTGGAATTGAATTTCTCGATGAGAGTATCAATGTGTTCAGCACGGTTCGAGTCTTTATTGAACCATGCATTGAAAATTTGTCCGAAAATCCATTGTGTCCAGCGGTAATATTCAGGATTGCTGGTGCGCACCTCGCGGCTCCAGTCGTAGGCAAAACCAATGCGGTCGAGCTGCTGACGATACCGTTGAATGTTGGTCTGAGTAGTAATTTCAGGATGCTGACCTGTTTGGATGGCATACTGTTCTGCGGGCAAGCCAAAACTGTCGTATCCCATGGGGTGCAGAACATTAAATCCTTTGTTGCGCTTATAACGTGCAATGATGTCGCTGGCTATGTAACCCAGCGGATGACCCACGTGCAGGCCTGCACCACTAGGGTAGGGAAACATATCGAGCACATAATACTTCTGCGATTCTTTGTGTTCAGTGACTTTATATGTCTGGTTTTCTTGCCAGCGCTGTTGCCATTTGCGCTCTATATCCGAGAAGTTATAGTCCATGGGTTTTTGGGAAATTGAGGTGCGAAGATAGGATGTCGAAATTTCCCTCTAGTAAAGTATCACCTCGAATTCGATCTCTTGAGTAAGAGATTAGTAAGTGTGAATTCGGGTGCTGTGAGAACCCACTTCGATTAATGAGCCGATTATACGAGTATAACGCTTAATGAAAAGATTAACGGACCTTATTCAAACTTTAAAGCTTGATTAATAACCTCAACAGGGCCTTGCCTCAATTGGTTTTTCAGGCCTTTGCTCTTCTTTAGATTCTGACAACCTCGGGCAATTACCCACACAACGTCGGTTACATAAATTCCTGCTGAAATACCACCACAAATGAGTGATAGTTGGTGGCTTCGATTCGCAAGGTTATAATAGGAATCGCTGTCGTTTAAATTTGTTGCACTCAAATATTGCTGATATTGATTGCGGGAATACAGTTCGGCGCCCACCGCAATACTTGAAGAAATCAAGAAATAAGTGAGGCGCTTCCATCCCTTATTTCCATATGTTACTTTTAGCGTTCCCATTCCGGGCATAAGAGCAGAGAGCAGCGCAGCCTCCGGGCCAACGGCTCTATGGCCCACTAGTTTTATGTCAGAATAAGAACGTCCATTGAAGTTCTTATCTTTTATTTCGAATTGAAACTTGCCGTAGTGATGAGACTGACGGTTTATGAAGTCTGAGATTTCGTTGCGCTTTTGGCCGGAGCGCTCATCTGTCGAGATTTGCGCGTATTTCGAGGTGTATGTCGCTAAAGATGTTTTCCAATCAATTTCTACGTTCAATGCTGTTCGGGTATTGATGAAGTATCCTTTCTCACTGTAAGGTTTAAGAGTGCCGTTCTCGGCAATCGATGAGAGGTACGCAGGATAGTCATTCATGGAAGTCGAAATTGATCCTGGCGCGGACAAATTTTTCCCTAACGTATCGAATGAGATGGTGTAATTGAATTTCAGAAAACCATCACGGGTTTCTGAAATTCGTTGGTTGATGTTATTTATTAAGCCATTTCGAAAATCAATGAACTCATTTTTATTCGATTTTTCATACGTGAGTGTTGTTGTGCTGCGTTTCGACAGGATATTGATCAGCTCTTCCAGTTGAGCGATTTTGTTTTTTGCATCCGAGTCGGAGTTGTTGAGCTTCAGAATGGATTCGTATTGTTCCTTAGCAAGGGCGTAGTGTTTATCTGCGAAACTGGTTTCAGCCAGCACTCTGATCGATTGAATTTTATTATCCAGTATTGTTTTTTCCGTCTTTTTAACTCGTTCTTCAAAGGTTTTTGCAGTGCTGCAGTTTCCACCTTCCTTGAAAACCAAGAGGGCATCATCGAATTGATTTACGCGGTATAAGGAGTCCCCTTTGTTCAGTAGAACTTGGCAAATTGCTTCCTCACACATGTTGATTTTTTCCTGTGCGGTGTATCCGTCATCAAGTTCTTTGGCATCGATGTATTGTAATTTGGCTAGGTTATATTTACCTGCAGCAAAGAGACTATCACCCAAAGAAATTTGGGCTTCAAATTTTTTCAATCTTTCCTCTTCAGCCTTTCTTGCTTCCTCTTCAGCTTTTCTCTCCTCTTCTTCAGCTTTTTTTTCAGCTGTCATATCTCTGAGACCCAAGTTTTTCAGCAACGTGTAGTCGGAGGCCATTAAATCTTTGGAACCATATGCACTGTACATGGAAAAATCGCCTGTAAACGAAAGCATAGACATATAATATACTCCATCAAAATCCGATATGGCGTAGCTTGCTGAAAGACTAGGTTCTATGCCCACAATGGACGATTTTGATGCTTTCTTACTAAGGTATATGTTAACAGTTTCGCCTGGTTTGAATTCATACAAGCTGTAGTATCCGTCAATTCGAATGGGCGAACCATATAAGTCTGCGCAGACGAAAACATGATCTATGATCCGGGACTCTAGTGACTGGCCAAAAAGTGAAACTGAAATTACAGCGAATCCGATAAGAGCTAAGTACCTCATAGTTTGCGATAAAGTGGTGCCGAAAGTACTTTATTCTATACATATTTTCTAATTCTTCAAATTAAACATGCCGAAGCTTTTGGCGCAATTGCGTCGTTCATAGAGTGGGTAATTGTTAATAGCCCGGTGAATTGAATGTTCATAAGAGTTCAAGAAAAGGAAACATTAAGCTAACAATCAAAAGGTGTTTTGGAGGCACCTTTGCGCCTCCTTAATTGACCAAATTTCAATACCCAATGAAACCTTTCAAAACACTTTTGACGTGGGCGTTTTTGATGCTTGCGTTTGTGGCAAATGCTCAGCCGTGGACCTATGATTTCGGGACTGCTACGGCGGCAGCATTTTCCAGTACAACTGCATCCACCGCATATTTGCCTGCACCACCCTCGGGCACAGCACGAGTGCGCACAGGCACAGCGACTGCGGCAGCAGGTTCGTTCACGTTGGCCAATCCCGGCGTTACCCTGGGAACGGGAACTGAATTACAAATGCTTTCCAATGCCGGGAGTACTTCAACTACCAAATTTTCCGTGTTCGATTACACAGCAGGTAATACGGGTTATTTGAAGTTCAAAATTGCGTTGAATGGAGGTACGAACGGAGTGTATACGTGTTGGGTGGGAGATGGTGTCGGATACAGTGATAACCTCGCCATGACCAATGCACAAGTATTTGCAGGTTTGCGATGGACGATGGGCGCATCGAGTGCTGTGACCTACACCGTGTCGAATGCTACAGGCACCTTTGGTGCAACAGGTATTAGCAACTCAACAACCTTGTTCACTCAAAGCACAAGTAATGAGTATGCCGTAGAAATATATATGAACAACACCGCTTCAGCATCTAATTATGGTCGCAGTTCGGTGAGCTACACGTTAGCTTCAGGTACATGGGATCTATGGGTGAATGGTACGTTGGTAGGTGATGATTTGGTAAAGGCAGGTTTAACGGCAGGTGCCAATTTTGACTCATTTTCTTTCAATCATCAGTCGAGTGTAACAGCTCCTGGCCTCATTTATTTGGATGATTTCGAATATTCTAATGCGCTACCCGCCCCGCCTCCTTGCGCGGCTCCAGCTACGCAGGCCTCTGACATTACATTCCCGGGCAACAGCACCACATCGCTGGATGTGACCTGGACCAATGGTGATGGTGCCGGACGAGTTGTATATGTGAATTCAACCAACTCCATTACTGCGCCCGCCAATGGTGCTAACCCAACAGCTAATTTGGCTTGGGCGGGCAGTGGTCAGCAGTGTATTTTCAATGGTACTGGCTCGGGTCCTATCACGGTTACCGGGCTGTCACAAGCAACAACCTATTATTTTGCTGTTTATGAGTATTGCTCACCATCACGCACATACAGCACTGCAACAGGAACTGCCAACCCCAACAGCCAGACAACGGCCGCCGGAGCAGCGCTTTCGGTTAATACGCTTACAGCATTCGGAGCACAGTGTATAGGTGGAAATTACGGCCCCAATTCTTTCAACGTTTCCGGGGTAAACCTATCATCTGCCGACGTAACAATTGGCGCCGTTACAGGGTATGCTTATTCAACCAGCTCGACAGGTCCATTTACCTCTACATTATCCATTTCTCAGGCTGGAGGTGTTTTCACACAAGATGTATACGTTCAATTTTCCCCAACAGCAGCTACTGCCTATACCGGGAATATAGTTGTTGGCGGAGGTGGTGCTTCCAACCAAAACGTCGCAGTTTCGGGTAGCGGTATTGCTGCCGGTGCGCCAACAGTAAATACACCTACTTCAACAGCCATCACAACAACATCCGCTACTCTCGGAGCTACCATATCATCGGTAAATTGCAGCGATGTAACTACGCGTGGCATCGAATGGAGCACTACTACAGGCTTTGCAAATGGAGCTGGCACACAGGTTACAGAAACCGGAATTTTTGGAACCGGCGAATTCACAATTGCCGTTACAGGGCTTCAAGCCAATACTACCTACTACTGGAAGGCATTTGCTACGAACTCGACCGGAACGACCTATTCAACACCACAGCAAACGTTCACTACGTCACAGGAATTCCTTGCGGTAGGTGATATCAGTATACTCGGTATTAATACGAATACGCCGGATAATTTCTGTTTCGTGAACTGGGTGGACATCAATCCGAATGTAATAATTAAGTTTACGGACAACGGATTTAACGGAGTTGCTCCTAATTCTCAGAACACAGCAGCTAACGGTCGTTCTTCGGAGAATTTTGTTATTTGGAAGAACAATACAGGTTCGGCTATTCCTGCGGGAACAGTTGTCAAAATCGAATCGCTAACTACTACAACCGGACAAGTGATTGCGGGTTCCGCGGCAGGATTGAATGGTTTGGCAAGTGGAGAGCAAATTTTTGCATATCAAGGAAGCGCTACCTCGGGTGCGTTTCCGGATTATGCCGCAAGTGGATCTGCTTCGACTACCTTTAATGGCAGCCTATTATATGGTTTGAACATACAGGGTGCGAGCGGCACATCCACTTGGTTGACATCACCGGCTGTTACTTCGTCTAACACTTCCTATTTACCAACGCAGTTGTCTGTTGCCAATGGTTCTATTGCTATCGCAGGTTCTGCTACCGGTTCACAGTACACGGCCACGAGAAATGCCTTGGGTACTATTCTGGCCTATAGGAATTTAGTAAATAATCCGACGAATTGGACGAATGCAACAGGCGCAACCTTGGTTACGCTGAACACCACCCCGTTCACAGTGAATCCTAACGTGGCAACTCAGATAGCCATAACTTCCGTTAATGGCGGAATTGATGCCTCTCAGAATACTGCGTTTTCAGTGAATATTGAAGTACGCGATGCCAATGGCGCTGCCGCCGCTGTAGGAATTGATACAGAGATTACTTTAACCTTGGCTTCAGGCACGGGTGCCCTCTCGGGAACGCTTACCGCGACCATTACGGCAGGTAGCGGAACTGCTACTATCAGTGGAGTTTTGTACAATGATGCAGGCACAGGTGTCACAATTACTGCTTCAGCAACTTCTGGCCAAACGTTAACTGCCGGAACAAGCGCACCATTTAATGTGCAGGCCGTTGCTACTGATTTGGTTTTTGTAGGATTGAATGATTTTGTTTACACACTTAATAGTGTTCCAACATTTACAATTCAAGCTCGCAGAGCCGATAATTCGGTTGATGCCAACTACACTGCAAATGTTACCCTTACACTAACTACCGGAACCGGATTAATTGCTGGAACGGTTACTAAGCCATGTGTGGCTGGAATAGCAACGTTCAATGACATTGTCTTTGATGAGGCAGGAGCCAAGGAATTGACTGCCACTTCAGGAGCTCTCAACGTTGGACTGTCAGGTTCGATTACTGTTTCTACTGCAACTGTAACGGAGGTTGTGCTGCCACAATACATACAGGGGACCCAGCCTAGTAACACCAATCGTATTCCTTTTGCCTATCGCTTAACTTTAGGAGGTTTGCGTCCTTCAACCACTTTCCGATACATCAATGCCATGGTGCTCGCATCAGATGCTGCGAATAATAATGGCGCGGGCAATGCTATATATGTCACTTCATCCGGTTTCGTGAGAAGCGAGGGAACTAGTCTATCTACTGCGGGCAATTTTGGTGAATTTACAACAGATGCCAGTGGTGGTTTCACGGGCTGGTTCATTACTGAACCAACAGGTAATTCAACTCGCTTCAATCCAGGCGCAGATATATTTCCGCGTATTACTTTGAATAATGGCTTGGGTGGAACGGCAGCGGCTGTTCGGATTACTGCGGCCAACTCCGTAAGAGTGCTTTCATTAGGCAATACATCTACTCAGGCAACTGCATTGAGAGGTCAATCAGGTGCAACTCCTAAGAATTTTGTATTTGTCTATAATAATGTTGAGGGCACAGGTCGCCCACTATCGGGAACATTTATTGAGGCTGATGAAGTTGCAAATTCACTAGCAAATTCATACGCGCCATTCTATGCTTCAAGTGTGGATGGAGTTGCAGGTGCATATGGCTTGATAATTCCGAATACGCTTTCGGCAGGAATGCGTCGCATTGAAGTGCGTGATTTGATAACCGGAGAGCTAGGCGGATGTGCGTCAACTGATGCAGATGGTATCTGGCCAAGCGGAGCAAATACTGTAAACCCAAGCGGAGGAACCACTGCAATTGTTATCACAAATTCAGATGCCCCTTTGGCACCATCACCGGAGGTATGCAATAACTACATCGATGATGACTGCGATGGATTAATAGATGAAGCATGTCCGGGCAATTTTGCGAATGATGTTCCAAGCGGCGCGTCATTAGTTGTGTACAGCTCGAATATGGTTTATCCGAATTGCTTCTCGATCAGTGGTAATAATACAATTGCAAATAACTCTGCAGAGTCTGTAATATTTAGTGGTCCGGATTCATGGTATCGTTTTACTGCTATTTCGACAGCTGCATCGATAACATTGACAAGCACAACCATGGATGATGCGATTGCACTTTACACCCGCAATGGACTAGTTTATACCCTTGTGGCATCAGCCAATGCTGCAACAGGTGCGGGTGATTTTGAGCGCTTGAATGTTGGTAGTTTGGTTCCGGGAACGCAATACTATGTTTCAGTTGGTGCTGCTTCCGGCAGTGTTGGAGGAGCGTTCCAGCTTTGTATTCAGCATTTGGCTGTCAGCGGATGTTCGTACACTCAACCGGTTGGTGGTTTCAATTTATGCAATACCTACAAGTCAGTTTATCGCGGAAGTTCATCCCAGGGTGTTACTTACAGCTTTAACTTCACTGGAGTAGGTGGCGGCGCCAGTGGTGCCACTTCGGTGAGCGGAACTAATCTGATTTCACTATCAAATCCTGTTTTGGGATTGCGTTATGGTGGAATTTATGATGTGCAGGTTGATGTAAACTATGCGCTCGAAAATGGGTTGGGAACAATCGAAAATGTTTTGGTAGCTGGTAGCAGCACCTCAGCGAATTGCAATGATGTAACAATAATGGCACAACCGAATGTGGAGGTGCGATCAGATCAGCGTTGTCCAGCAACTCTATTGCGCGGTAGCTATTTAAACGCGGCCAAAGTTGGAACTGCGTCTATTTGCGGGGCATTAAACTATACCTATAAGTTCACGCAGGTTGTTAGCTGCGGTGATGGTGAGGTAGTAAGCGTTCTGCCATCCACATTTACCAATACCGGTTCTTCGCCATACCTGCGCTTGACTGTGCTTCCGAATCTCCCCAATACGGGTGCATGGGATGTTGAAATCCGCCCGAACTTTAGTTATGGTGATGGTGTGTACGGACCTTCTCGTCGCATTCAAGTAGTCGGTACATCTGCATCAGGTGAATTGTTGTACGATGTTGTTGACGCTGCAAAGTCTAAAGAAGAAACAAAGGCTGTTGAGGTTGCTGTTTATCCGAATCCAAACAATGGTGAGTTGATGAATATCTCGCTAAGCGGATTGGAAAAGGGGCAGTTGCAGATTCGTGTGCTCGATGCAGCCGGACGCGCCGTGACTACTCGTGCCTATGCAGTAGAAGGTTCATTGCAAACAACTCTGACTTTTGAGCAGAAACTAAGTTCAGGAGTGTACATGGTAGAAATGACCAATGGAGGCAATGTGAAAACAGAGCGCTTGGTTGTGCACTAGGAAAAATTGAAAAACAATTGAAAGGGGGCCGAAAGGTCCCCTTTTTTTGTTTTGTTTTGGCGTTGATTTTCAGGTTTTTGTGACTGAAATGCCCCTACTTAATGTAAAAAATACAATAAGAGTTATTGTTTATTGTACAATTTGTCTATTTTGGCATTCGCTAGTTTCATGAAACCTTAACTATTAAATCATGAATCGGGCTTAATCAACAACATTAACAACCAAAACAAAATTCAATTCAATGAAAAAGATTTTACTATCAACAGCGATGTTATTAATCGCTTGTTGGACGTGGTCTCAGAATGTGAATGTTACTTTGCAGGTGGACATGAGCCAGGTTACGGGCTATACTACACCGGAGGTCAATGGAACATTCAATGGCTGGTGCGGTAACTGTAATGCCATGACGAACACTGGCAGCAACAACATTTGGACGGTAACGGTGAATATTCCGGCTAATGCTACTTATGAGTACAAATTTTCGTACGATTCTTGGGCTGGTCAGGAAACCCTGATTTCAGGAACGGCTTGCACAGTGACGAACTTCGGTTACACCAACCGACAATTGATTACTGGCTCTTCTGATGTTACTGTTCCTGTGGTATGCTTTGGAAGCTGCAGCACGTGTGCTGCTCCCCCACGTGCGGTTACTTTTCGTGTAGATCTGTCCAATATCAGTGGCTTTACAACGCCTACCGTGAATGGTTCTTTCAACGGATGGAGTGGTACTGCGAATCCATTGACAGATGCTAATACGGATGGTGTCTGGGAAGCAACGGTTTACATTCCCGATGGCACCTATGAATATAAATTTGCATATGACAACTGGGCTGGACAGGAAACTCTTATTCCCGGCTCATCTTGCACAGTAACGAACTTTGGATACACCAATCGTTCGCTCGTAGTTACAAGTGATGCTACACTACCTATAGTGTGCTGGCAGAGCTGTGGTACTTGCGCTGCGGCCTTGTTACCCAAGAATGTCACCTTTAAGGTGGATATGCAAAACGTAACCGGATTCACGACTGCTTATGTGAATGGTTCCTTCAACGGATGGTGCGGCTCATGTAATCCGATGACAGATGCGAATGCAGATGGTATCTGGGAAACAACCATTCAATTGAATCAAGATACGTTTGAGTACAAGTTCACTTTCGATGGTTGGACAGGGCAAGAAAACCTGACACCCGGTTCGTCTTGCACTTCCACTCTTGGCGGCTATACCAATCGTTCTATCATTGTAGGTAACACTGATCAAGTGTTGCCGGTTGTATGTTGGGAAAGCTGCACTAACTGCGCACCACCCACGCGCAACATTACGTTCAAAGTAGACATGTCAACTGTGGCAGGTTTTAACCCGGCTACGGATGTGCCATGTGTGAATGGTACGTTTGAAAATTGGGCCGGTGGCACATACCCCATGACCGATGCCAATAATGATGGCGTTTGGGAAAGAACTATTGCTCTTGCAGACGGAAGCTACGAATATAAATTTGCTTATAACAGCTGGTCTGCTTCCGAACAACTAGTTGCAGGCTCATCTTGTACAGTTACAAATGGTGGATTCACCAATCGCTCACTCACCGTTAATGGTGTTGCACAAACATTGAGCACGGTTTGCTGGGCAAGTTGTAACTCATGTGCGGCACCCACTTACAACGTGACCTTCCAGATTAATATGAACAATGAGAGCAACTTTACTCAACCTTACATCAGCGGCTCCTTCAACGGATGGTGTGGTAACTGCAACCCGATGACTGATGCGAATAACGATGGAATTTGGCAGGTAACGCTTCCACTCCAAACAGGTAATTACGAGTACAAGGTTTCTGTGGATGACTGGGCAGGTTCGGAGCAATTGATTGCGGGAAGTTCATGTACTGTAACCAACTTCGGTTATACTAACAGAACGCTTGTAGTAGGAACTTCTGCGCAAACGTTGCCGGTTGTTTGTTATGGTACTTGCTCTGATTGCGTTACCCTTGTTGCGGTTACCTTCCAAGTGAACCTTGAGCAAATCAGCGGTTATACTACCCCAACAGTTAATGGCCAGTTCAATGGTTGGAGTGGAACAGCCAATCCATTGACAGACCCCAACAACGATGACATATATACAACAACTGTCTATCTGACTCCGGGCACCTACGAATTTAAGTATGCTGCAGACGATTGGGCTATGCAAGAAAACCTGATACCCGGTTTGCCATGTACAGTGACCAACTTTGGCTACACCAATCGCCAGATTACCATTACCGGTGATACCATTCTGCCGATTGCATGTTGGGCTTCTTGCGGAGCTTGCATCAACAACTATAACGTAACCTTCCAAGTAGATATGACAAACGTATCCGGGTTTACAATACCTGAAGTGAATGGTGATTTCAATGGTTGGTGTGGTGGTTGTTTCCAGCTTTCGGATCCTGATGGAAACGGAATTTGGACAGGCACTGCTGCAATTCAGCAAGGTCCTCATGAATTTAAATATGCTTATGATGGTTGGGCGGGGTCTGAAAGTTTAACTGAGGGCTCATCATGTACAACTACAAATTATGGCTACACCAATCGTCTGGTGAATGTTCAAAGCAATATAACCTTACCTGTTGTATGTTACGGTCAGTGCTCTGGTTGTTCGTATGCAGTGAGCAACGACTCGCCGTATAACGCGGCTACTGTTGTGTATAGCAGCAACATGGTGTATCCAAATTGTTTCACTATTCAGGGCAACACAACCAATGCATCTGACTCTCCTCAGTCGGCGGCATTCACAG
>JAURKF010000326.1 GCA_030831885.1 Flavobacteriales bacterium | reverse complement strand
TCGAAGCCTTCTGATGTGATCATGCGATACAACTCCGGAATTTCATCGGGAGAATCCTGCAAGTCCGCATCCATTGTAATCACCACCTTGCCGGAGCATGCCGCGAAGCCAATATGTAAAGCAGCACTTTTACCATAGTTGCGTTGAAAGCGAATACCGCGGACTTCCGGGTTTGATGCTTGAATGTCGCTGATAACCTGCCATGAATCGTCCTTTGAACCGTCATCAATAAACAGTATCTCATAGCTAAGTCCGGCACCCTTGCATACGCGCTTTATCCAGGCGTGCAACTCCGGCAAAGACTCAGCTTCATTGAGTAGGGGTATGACGAGGGAGAGATCTTTCATGATTCGATGAAAGTATTTTTAGTTTCCTTGCGTCGTATAAATGCTGCACAAATCAAACTGAGAATGGCCATGAAAATCCCTCCTTTGAGCCAGGCGAGCAATTGAGCAAGTGGTTTGAATTGTGCCGGCAAATCTCGCATTTCCTTCAGGGTTTCTTTCATTGCGGACTCTGGAGCTCCCCATTTTTCCATGGTCTCAGCAGTTTGTTCTAGAATGCGTTCGGAAAATGCTTTTGCAAGGGAGGTATCGATAACATTGAACAGCACAATATTCCAAGCTGTATTAATCAATGTTGCTATCATCATCATAGTGAGAATTACGATAAATGTTTGCTTGAAATTAAAAGATTCTGCCTGAAATTCTTTCTTCAAGCCAACAGTGAAGAAGCAAACGAGTCCGATAATGATTGGGTACAATATCGAAGAGAGCATCCAATTACTGAATGTTTCCATCCCGGCAGCATATAGAATGGCCATATAAACACTTGAAACTAATCCTGCAATTGCACCATGTGTGAGAATTTTCTTGGTCATAACCTAAACTTACATTTTCGTCAAAAATACTCGGTCCAATTCAAGGGTTGTTTTCGTTTTAAGAAAAAACCTACGCTTCTTTGTTGAAAGCATCTTACTTTTGCCGCCAAAGGGCAAGTCTTTTACGACCAGCTCCTGTCCAATCCTCCAGGGCCGGAAGGCAGCAAAGGCAGACGGTTGTAGCGGTGCGATAAATTGGGCTTGCCTTTTTTTATTGCCCATTCATCAACATGATATAGCCGATAATTAAGCACTGAGCTTCACTCTTTTCAGCTTTTCCAACCTACTTTCGACACCTTTCCATCGCATATGAAGAAAATTGATGTAGCATATTATACCCGCAGAGCCAATGCTAAAAAGAAAGTGCTGGCCTCCGAGTTAAAGAAGGTCGCTAAGAAAAAGCCCCGCGGATTGCTCGCTGATGTGAAGAAAGCTACCGACGAAACGTGGAAGGAAATTAGTTGTGTTTCTTGTGGCCACTGTTGTATGGAAATGACGCCTACTTGGAAGAAGTCGGAAATAAAGCGTGTAGCTGCACATTTGGGAATGACCTCGGCTCAGTACTACGAAAAGTATTTATATACAGAGGAGAAAACCGGCGATATCATGAATGATAGCACGCCCTGTCAGCATTTCGACAAGAAAAAGGGATTATGTACCATCTACGAAATTCGCCCTTCAGATTGCGCTGAATTCCCGCATTTTCACAGAAAGGATTTTTTGGAACAGGTCGATGAAGTGTTTATACCGAACATGGCTCGCTGCCCGGCTACATTGGTCATGGTAGAGAAAATCAACTCTATCATGCGCGAAAAGGGCGTTATAAAATAGATTCAAAAGATAATGAAGCCGCTTAGTCATCCTCGTCGTGTCCCTTTCATGGTCTATGCCGACGCTGATGGTAACATATTCGAAGATATGCGATACGAGGCCGTGGGAAGAAGCGGTTATGAGGTGTATCCATTAGCTCCTGAAGATTTTATTGAACTTCCCACAGGAAGTGATTTATTCACCCTTCCCGGAAGAAGGCCCTACGGACTGAATATCGATTCAGGCGAATTTGATATTCGCGAAGATGTGCAGGCGGTAGCGGCCTTGAATGCGCCTGCCTATACTCAATTGTATATGGCTGCATTCGGCACGGAAGAAGAAGGTGCACCCACCTTACCGCTCTATTGCTATACGGTTGTGGGTTGGCTCGATGGGAAGTTTTATACAACTGCCGTGCGCATCGATCCCGATGAGAGACAAGACCTAGAAAATTTCGATCGCGAATTAATTATCGAGGAAACAAAAGCACGTCTGGTGCAACATCCTGAAAATCGGCTTGTACAGCATCTTGGAAATAATTGCAGCATTCGCTACTGCTGTCCTGCAGCGCGCAACTTTTTCATGGGTAGATGGGAATGTCCTATTCCGGTTTCGCCTGCGTGCAACAGCAATTGTCTGGGGTGTATTTCTTTTCAGCCGGAAGAACATGAACTTACATCGCCTCAAGACAGGCTAACTTTTATACCAACGGTCGATGAAATCGTTGAGTTTACAGTGCCCCACCTGGAAAACGCTGAACGAGCGATTGTAAGTTTCGGTCAGGGATGTGAAGGGGAGCCGTTGCTCGTTTGGCAGCTCATGCGCGATGCCATTCTAGCCATCCGCAAGAAGACCTCTCGCGGTATAATCAATCTCAACACCAACGGGAGTAAACCCAAAGCGGTCGAGGAGTTGATGAAGGCCGGGTTGAACTCCATTCGCGTAAGCACCAACTCAGCTCGCAAGTCCATTTACGAGTCGTACTATTTGCCCAATAACTATTCATTTGAGGATATTCGCGAAAGTGCACGCATAGTTCGCCAATACGGGGGATGGGCGAGTATCAATTATTTCACGTTTCCTGGCATGACCGATCAGCCAGAGGAATATGAAGCACTTCGCGACTGGATTCGGTTTAGTGATTTGTCCATGATTCAATGGAGAAATTTCAATATAGATCCCGATTGGTATTTGGGCAAGCTTGGAATTACGCATTTAGAACCAGGCATAGGAGTAAGGCAGATGATGGTAAAAATTAAACAGGAGTTTCCTCATCTTGCCTTTGGATATTTCAATCCGCCCATGGAGGTACAGCAGAAGTACAACGCAATTCGCCTTGAATTGGGGCGCTAAGGAATTCGTTCAACGAAGGTTTTATTAAAATTGTCAGTCGAATAGTGTAATCGGTTGATTTTCTAAAGGAATTTCTTGTGTTGTTAAAGAATTCGTGCATCTTTGTGAGAACCTTAACCACTCATCATGACTTCGAAAGTATTCAATTGCTCAAAACAGCGTGCATTGCACCTTGCGCAAGAAGTTCTTCGAGAGCTGAAGTTGCGCGATGCGAAAGTGAATAATACAGGTAGCTCCATTCTAGCTGCACGCGGCTGGAGTTTTTTAAGTCCCCCAACAGACGTGGAAGTGACGATTTTCAACGACGACAAACGCGTAGAAGTCGCTGTCAATGTTGAATCGAAAGTGAAGATGCTCGATTTTGGGCGAAGTGAATATCTGGAAGAAGAAATTCTCTATCGTCTTCGCGAGCGAATCAGTTAATCACCACTGAGGAATATCCCGGGTCCATAGTAGTTTTCCGTTGGAGTCAAAAACATTCATGGTAAGTACCCGGTGTTTTTTCTTGCCGGTAAACTCGAGTGTTGCAAAATGACGCACACCACTAACGGTATTCTCTACTCTCCATTGATTCTTTTCTTTCGACATGTCGAATGCACGGCTAGTAAGCGGTGATACCGTTAAATCATAAATGCCGTTGTCGTTTTTCAGTGGCATGTGCGATAGCTCGCCGCAGTGGCGATCGCCTGTCAAAAACACTACTCCGCGTATATTCTCTTTTTCGATGACACTTATAATGAGTTCACGTTCTGACGCGTAATTCGCATAATTTTCATAAACGGCTTCGCTGTTCAGAAACTGACCTCCAATTGCTATCAGTTTGTAGGTAGCCTGGCTTGTTTTGAGTGCTTGCAAGAGCCACTCCAGCTGTGTCGTGCCCAGTATGGTGGGAAGGCTGTTTCCGATGGTGTCTTTCCAAGTGCGGTGGTATCGGTTATCTAGCAAAAAAATATCTACGTCTGAATATTGCATCTGCGAGGTGATTCCTCGGCCTGCTTCATTATTCGATATTCCATAGGATGGATTGGGCCAAAATGCTTTGAAGGCCTCCAGCGTAAGATCTTTATGAATGAAAGAACCATTAGAATCGTTGGGCCCGAAGTCGTGGTCATCCCAAATAGCAATGTTCGGGCAATGCTTGAGTAAATTCTGTATTTCACGCTGCGAGCGGGTGTGGGTGTAGCGGTGCACTATACTGCCATACGATTCGAAGTCAACTTCACGCAAGTAAATGTTGTCGCCCAGCCACAACATGAGATCAGGATCTTTCTTTACGATGGTGTCGAAGATGTGAAATTCACCGCCATACTGCTCTCCGGGCCGGTCGTATGCCGGTTCGTTTACGAAAGCACAACTGCCGATAGCCATATCAAAGTCTGGCGCATCTTTTCGCAATTGCCAAAGTTCTTGAGTGGTTAGCGAATAACTTCGTGAAGACGCATAGCCACTGGCAACGTCAATGAAGGGGCGATAGCTATAGGTCGTTCCGGGTTCTAGTCCCTCGAGGTCAATGATGCAAGAAAATCCATTGTGCGTTGAGGTTCTTCCTCTAAAAATGCGCTCAGGTGATTTGCTTCCTGGTAATGAAACCGCGATGGCAACATCTTCCTCCTGATCGCTAGCTACCAAGATGCGTGCTGAACGCATTCCCACAAATCCAAGCGCATGTTGAATTTGAGCAAAGGCTGAATGGCTGCCGAATTGAACGGCGAACAATAGGAGGGTTAAGAGATGTTTCATTTTTAAAGCGAACGCGAATACCTTGTTTTGACTCAAGAATCGAATTGAAATGTTTGGACAAAGGTAGTCTTCAGGGCTAGGCTTCTTCGCTTGCATTGCGAAACTTCTTTGTGTCCTTCGCGTGAAATTGGACTTCTCACAATCATGTGGCAAAGGGTTGTGGCCGGTATAGTTTTAACCTCGTTTCTTGTTTCTTGAAAATAAGGTACCTTCCTTTTATTATCTTGCGGCACCTTGCAACCCGCAGGATACCTTAATAGTCTCGAGTCTGTGGAATCTTGGCTCAAATATGCCACTATAATTTGCTTGTTCCTTTTCGAAGGTACACTTGCGCTTGCGCAGCTAACGGGTACCGGCTGCCTTGGCGAGACTACCTACACCGATGGTCAGCCCAATGACCCGGTTTATTATTATCCGGCAGGCACGTTGGGCCAGCTCACCGTGGTACCTGAAGTTGCCGGTGCAAGTTTCAATTTCATTTGGTCGCGTTTTACCGCAGGGTCAAGCAACTGGACTCCCTACACGGTGCAGAACAACGTTCCAAGCTCTACCATCGATAATCTTGCGCCGGGTGCTTATTTCGTTTCCGTTCGAAATTCAGCCAACGTAATTGTAGGGTGTTATCGCGCATGGATTGCTCAAGTGCTTCAAGAACCGCAGGTGGATGTGCAGCCCATACCGTCAAATTGCGTGGGGCCCATTTCATTGGTGGGGTCTGTAACACCGGGACAAATAACTCCTATTAGCAATCTTCCCGAATCTCAATTAATCATCGATAATAACACGCAAATAACAGTCTGTTTTACGGGCACGCACACCTTTGTGAGCGATCTTGGATTTTATCTGAAAGGGCCGGCCTCCTGCGGTAGTCCCTCATTGCTGCTTATGCCCAATCCGGGAACAAACTGCAACTCAACCAATAATTTTACGAATTTCTGCTTCTCGACTGAGTCGAACAACAATATCAATGTGTGCGGTGGGATGAATGGACTTTCGGGAACGTATGGAAGCTATGGGGCAGGCAACATTGCTATTAATTGGGGACTGCTCAACGGTTGTGATGCTATGAACGGTGGCTGGGCGGTTCAGGTATACGACTGTGTGGGTGCCGATATAGGAACGCTTACGGATGCGACCATTACCTTCTCAGGAACTGATTTGTGCGGAGCCACGCAAACGGTGACTTATACCACACCGCCCGGCTTTTCATCGACCATCAATGACAATTCCTGTAGCTCTGCCAGTGCGTCCATTTTCACTGTTTCTCCTGCTGTTGCACCGCCTATTCTTACATGCACCTTCGGCTATGAGTGGAACAGTGAGCCCTACGTTTACATCGCTGATTCAACAACCTCGCTCAATATTAATCTAACCTCACTTACTGATGCACTGGGAAATCCGGTGCCTTGGCAAGATATCAGTTTTACGTTGAGCACTACTATTTCGTGCGATGATCTGGCCTCCGAAAATGATTGTTTTGGAGGTAATGGAAGCGATACGGAAATGTATGTGAACATCCCGCAGACACTCTCTTCTATTTTGGATGTGGCGCCGGTTTGTATCGATAATGGCACCGTTCAGCTTGAGGCCGATTTGCCCGGGGGCACTTGGTCGGGATCGGGAATTACGGATCCTTCGTTGGGGGTTTTTGATCCTATGGTGGCAGGTGAAGGAACTTACGTGATTACCTACACGCTTCCCAATCCCTGTATTTTATCCGATGATGTATCCATATCTGTGGAGGTAGCCCCCAACCTCACACTCGATTTGCCCCAGGATATTTGCATCAATGCGGTTCCTTTTAGTTTAATCACTGCACCAACCGATGGCATATACAGCGGACCTGGAATTATTGATCCGATACTCGGTGCATTCGATCCTGCTGTAGCGGGCGAGGGGCTTCATACAATTTCAATGACTACCAATACGGTGTGTCCCATCAATCTTACTGACGAAATCAACGTTCAGCCTTTGC
>JAURKF010000325.1 GCA_030831885.1 Flavobacteriales bacterium | reverse complement strand
CAGGCGGTCGCGAATTTATTGGTTCAAGGCCAAAGACTAAAACAGATTTTTCAGCTCAAAACACTAGTTATGAGGTCTGATAAATAATTCGAATTCGCATCTTCGGGCAATAGAGCGGGCCAACATTTCTCCGTCATTACTAAAAGGCCACACAAAAGCGGCTGAAATTTTCCATTGCTGTTGCATGGCATGAATGGCATTGAGTGAAAGTTTCATTGCGACACCCGATGCCCGAAACTCTGGAAGCACTATGGCAGAGCAGAGATAAACAACTTGCTTAGGCGTTTCGGGCGTTGTTAAGTCGAAAAGTTCTCGTTCTGAAATGGCTTTGTCAATAAACTCATGCATGAGTGATTGGGAAGTAGGAATTACTGCAACCCATGCAATCGGCCCCTCTTCGTTTTCTGCTTCTTGCAGACATGCAGTGTGCAGCCGGCTCATTTTTGCCATATCCTGATCGCTAAATCCAATTTGAGTAGGGTCGTTGCGCGTCTGAAAGATCCTATCTACGAGATCCAAAAGCTTGATTAGATTGGGTTGCATATGATGAAAACAAGTGGAATTGGCATTGGTTGCACCATATTAAGTTTTAATTTGAACGCTTCATCCGAACCGCCTTCGTTTCATATTTGCCGAAAATTTTACTGCGGCTATGAAGAGTATATTTGAAGAAGATGCCAACGGGGAAATAGTTGATCGATTGTCGAAATTGAGTTCAGACACTCCAAACCTTTGGGGTAAAATGGATGCCGCTGCCATGGTAAAACATTGTAATTTAGTTCTTTCAGCCTCACTTGGACCAGCCCCAAAAAAACGCGCTCTTATGAGCTACTTGTTTAGAAAGGTTGCCAAAAAACAGTATGTATATAAACAGATTTACAAAAAAGGAGGCTACACTGCTCCCAATTTTGTGGTTTTGAAAGGGGGGGATATCGACGCAAATAGAAAGGCATTGCTCGCAAGCCTGGAACAGTTCAGAAAAGCAGGGGAGAAAGAGTATGATAACAGGTTGCATGCTTTCTTTGGCCGACTCACAGCAAGGGAATGGGGAATGCTCCAATACAACCATTTGAATCATCACCTTACTCAATTTGGGTTATAGAATGAAAGCACCGCTTCGCGATAAAGACAGTGTAATACCTCATTCGGAGTTGATTTTACGCCCCGAGGGTAGTATCTATCATTTGGGAATTAATCCTGAACACATTGCCAATAAAGTAATTATTGTTGGAGACCCTGAGCGCGTCCCCAAAATCTCTGAATTGTTTGATGAGGTGACTTTTAGAATTGCCGGGCGTGAGTTTATTATTCATACAGGCTCCTATAAGGGCAAAGCGATTACGGTTATTTCATCCGGTATCGGCGTCGATAACATCGATATTGTAATGAACGAGTTGGACGCCGCAGTTAATGTCGATTATAAAACGCGTAAAGCTAAACCGCAGCATACCTCCCTAGAAATTGTTCGCATTGGCACAAGCGGGTGCATGCATGCCGATATTCCGGTTGGAAGCTTTGTTTCGTCCGTTTATTCGTTCGCGTTGGATGGTGTTCCCTATACCTACGACGCGACCCTTTCCGACGATGAAAAACAATTGCAAACTGCACTTGCAAATCAATTTTCTTGGCTTCGCGAAAATTCAGGCTTTTATGTCGCTAAATGCGACACCGAATTGCATAATCGCATTGCTTTCGACGCTATTCATGGCATCACAGCAACAGCCAATGGCTTTTATGGTCCGCAAGGGCGATCAGTGAGGCTCAAGTCCAACATGGAAAATCGGATTGATGAGTATGCAGGTTTTCGTCACAATGACTTACGCATTACAAATTTTGAAATGGAGTCGGCCGGCATCTACGCAATGGCTTCAATGCTCGGGCACAGGGCAGTATCGGTCTGTGCCATTCTGGTCAATCGGGCAACCAAAGAATTCAACAGCGACTCATTGAGAAGTGTGGAAACCCTTATCAGGACTGTATTAGATCGATTTTGAAACATCGGTTGTGAAAAAGGTCATTGTATCAGCCCACGTTTAGGAGATGCGAGCTGCTAGATTTGTTGTACTACTGAAAACTGAAAAACGATTACGATGTACAACAATCAAGTCAATGCCCTCATTTCGTTGATTGAGGATCCCGATGAAACCATCTATAAACAGGTGAGTTCCGAGTTGAAGAATTATGGAGAGTCTATCATCCCGCAACTTGAGCAATACTGGGAATTGCAGGATTTTGGACCATTATTTCACACCCGTCTCGAGGAGATCATTTCAACCATACAATACGAGGGGGTTTACAATCGATTAAAGGCTTGGAAAAATTCGGAGGATAAGGATCTGCTCGAAGGAGCTCTTATTATTAATAAGTATCAATATCCTTCCTACGATGAAAACGAGCTGCGCCGAGTGGTGTCGAAAATTCGTCAAGATATATGGTTGGAGTTGAATGATAATTTGACTGCTTTCGAACAGGTCAAAGTGCTCAACCATATCCTATATACACACTACGGTTTTAAGGGCAATAGGGAAAATTACCATCAGCCGCAGAATTCATTCCTGGCTGATTTAATAACTACCAAAAGTGGAAATCCGCTTTCGCTAGGACTTTTGTACACTTATCTGGCTAATAGTCTTGATTTGCCTGTGCAGGGTGTCAATTTACCGAGCCATTTCATTTTGTGTTATCTCGATTTTCATCCGTTTGATGTCGAATTTGGATTAACCAAGGACGATGCGGGTGTTCTTTTCTATATCAATCCGTTCAATGCCGGTGCTGTATTGCAAAGGAATGAAATTGACGAGTTTTTGATTAAGCAAAATTTACCGCAGGATGAGCGTTTTTATCGTCCGTGCACAAATCTGGATATGATTGCCCGTATGTTGAACAATTTGATTCATGCATATATAGCATCGAGCAACGATGATAAGGTTCGTGAGTTACAAGCACTCCAGGCATTGTTGCTTGAAAAAGAAGGTTGATTGAAAATGTAGATCGATTTTAATGGGTAAGAAAAGGCACCTCAAAAGGGTGCCTTTTTGTTGCTGGTGATGTGCTTAGGATTGTATAAACACTTTAATCAAAAATATTCACATAGCTAAAAAACAACTATTTAATCAAATTTTAAATACTCATAATTTACATTATGTAAAGTAAAAGTTCAGCCATCTTAGCAATCTAACTAATCATCGGCTCCGCTTCCATTTCACTACTTCACTGCCTCACTGCCTCACTCACAAAGTACATCCTCATCTTCCCCTTGCCCTTCGCTTCGACCTCTCCTCGGAACTCACATGCATACTTTGCCTTCACTAATTTATATGTGCTCTCGCTGATGTTAATTCTTCCAGCTTCGCCGGTTGACTCCATGCGACTCGCCGTGTTAACCGTATCCCCCCAGATATCGTATTGGAATTTCTTTACCCCGACAATTCCAGCTACAACCGGTCCTGTGTGAATGCCTATACGTATTTCAAAATAGCTTTCACCCAGTGATTTCTTGCGCTCTTTCTGTGCCTCCATAAATTGATTTATCTCGATTGCTGCAGCGACAACATCAAGCGCATGAGTGGAATTTGGTGTCGGCAAACCGCCTGCAGCCATATAAGCATCCCCAATCGTTTTTATTTTTTCAATGGCGTGCTTTTCAATTATCGCGTCGAATGCAGAGAAATACTCATGGATCTCATTAACCAACTGCTGCGGACTGAGGCGTTCAGAGACTTGCGTGAACCCTTTAAAATCGGTGAAAAGCACGGTTACGTTTTCCATTAATCGAGCTTGTGCCTCCCCGCGTGTTTTCAATTCCTCGGCTACCTCCTCGGGAAGGATATTCATCAAAAGTTCATCGCTGCGCTTCTTCTGATTTTCGATTTCATCTTTTTGAGAGCGAATTTCTCGCGTTGCCCTTTCTATGGATCGCTCGAGTGCTTGTCGTCGCTGGTTTAGAAAATGAATGCGGTAACGTATAAACGACGAAAGGCCCAAGAAGAAAACCAAGCCGTAAACAACATAAGCCCACCAGGTTTGCCACCAAGGCGGTCGGATTGTAAAGCTGTACTCCAACGGTGCACTCCACACACCTTCACTGTTCATGGCCTTTACCATAAAGGTATACGATCCTGCAGGCAAATTGCCATAGGAGGCTGTATTTTCAGATGTGATTACGCTCCAGTCCTTGTCGAAGCCTTCCAGTATGTAGCGGTACTTAACCCTACTCGGTTGGTGCATGGTGATGCCCACAAATCGAAAAGTGACATTGTTGTTATCATATGCGAGGGAAAGCCCTTGCGGTATACCATACCACCGCGAAAGGCTATCGATTTGAGCATTTTTGATTTGTGCTCCATTGCTCAACTCAAAGGAACCATCGGGATTTGACAACGACTGTTGCCAATTTACTTTTTCATTGAAT
>JAURKF010000324.1 GCA_030831885.1 Flavobacteriales bacterium | reverse complement strand
ATTTATTTGAAAACAACTGATTACATCCATCTTTGCGGCAACAATTACAAAGCGATGAAATTTTTATGCACATCCATTTTGGGCTTGTTTTCGATGATAACCGTTGCCCAAACCCTTTCCAATATTGAATCTGTAGAATACGATCCCATTGGCCATCGTTTTTTGGTTGGCAACGGAAACAATGTAGTGCAGGTTAACGGCTCCGGAACTCCTGTTGCCGTTGTGGGTAATGGCACTCCTCGCGCCGATTATGGTATGGAGGTAGCAAACAATTTCCTCTTTTCTATTGTTGGCTCAGCAGTTAAAGCGTACGACCTCAATGATGGCTCGCTGATCTCTTCTGTTACCATTTCAGGAGCTGGATTCCTAAATGGTATGGCTTCCGATGGTGCCAGCCGCATTTGGGTAACGGATTTTGGAAATAACAAGATTATTGAAATTGATTACACCGACATTCAGAATCCTACTTACTCAACAGTCGTGACCAACACCGTAATTACCCCCAACGGTATATGTTACGACGGCGACAACAACCGATTGGTATTTGTGGCCTGGAACGCAAGTACTTCGGATATCACAGCGGTGTCGCTTGCCGATTATTCACTGACAACTCTGGTGGCCAATACATCACTGAACAGCATTGACGGAATCGACAACGATTACCTTGGCAATTATTACCTGGCAAGTTGGTCGCCCCAGCGAATTACCCGTTACAATGCTGATTTTTCGGTAAGTGAAGTGATAACAGTGCCCGGCGGTCTGAACAGCCCTGCTGATATCGCCTATGCGGAAGAAATCGATACGCTTATTATTCCTAACTCGGGCAATAATACCGTTCGCTTTGTAGGATTTCAGCAGGTCAGTTCAATTGGTGAGGAGTCTTTTAAGGCAGGAAGTATAACTTGCTATCCGAATCCTGTAAGACCGGAATCAGTTATTAGTTTTCGTCTTGTCCTGCCGGGTCGTGTGCGTATTGATGCACTTGATCAACAAGGTCGTTGTGTATACACACTCATCGATGAGCCTTTTCCTGCCGCCATGCAACGAGTGGTAGTAGGAGATTTGCCTTTATCAGCAGGAACATACGTGTGGAGTGTTCAAAGCAGCGAAGGAACGTTGTGTTTGCCTTTCATCAAGGAATAGCGGGCTGCACTATTGAAACTGTAATTCGAACAGTCGCCTATACATTCCGTTCTTTTTCAAAAGTTCCTGGTGTGAACCGAATTCAGCGATGGCGCCTTTATCGATAACGTAGATGGCATCAGCGCGTTGAATAGTAGAAAGCCTGTGGGCAATAACAATGCTGGTTCGGTTGCGGGTGATACGCTCTGTTGCGTGTTGAATGAGTAATTCCGACTCCGTGTCAACGCTAGATGTTGCCTCATCTAAAACCAATATTTCAGGATTACGCGCATAGGCGCGTACAAATGCTATGAGCTGCCGTTGTCCTACACTGAGCATTCCACCGCGCTCACGGACGTTGTAATGATATCCTCCGGGCAATTTTTCAATGAAAGTGTGTGCTCCAATTTCCTTGCTTGCCCGAATTACAGCTTCCTCATCAATCGACGAATCGAAAAGCGTAATGTTGTTGAGTATCGTATCGTTCAATAAAAACACATCTTGTGAGACAAGCGCAACATGACGTCGCAGTGACTGAAGACTTAACGCGCCGATTTCGATATCATCAATGGTAATGGTTCCCGACTGATGGTCGTAAAACCTGTTGATTAATCCAGCTATGGTGCTTTTACCTGCGCCGGTCGACCCAACAAAGGCTACCATGCTTCCCGAAGGAATATCGAAACTGACGTTGCGCAAGACAGGTTGCCCCTCGACGTATTCAAACGAAACATCCTTGAATCGAATGTTTCCTTTCAACGAATCCGTAATTTTTTCTCCCTTATCAATCTGCGCGGCTTGTGTGTCGAGCAACTTGAAAACGCGCTCTGCATTCACTACACCCATTTGCAGTACATTGAAGTTATCTGCCATTTGACGAATCGGCCTGTACATCATCGTAATGAACGTTGAAAATTCGAGAAGGAGTCCGGGTGTCATTTCTCCACCCAGTGTTCCGCGCAGTCCCCACCAAATCATGAGTGAAACACTTCCGGCACTTAGTATTTCAACTACCGGAAAGAAGATAGAATAGGCCCAGATGCCTCGAATGTGCGCATCACGGTGTTCTTGGTTGATGGTGTCAAATCGTTTTTTCTCTTGCTCCTCACGATTGAAAATCTGAACGATGTGCATCCCACTTACATGCTCCTGAATGAAAACGTTGATGCGTGCAACCTGATCGCGCACATCATTGAACGATTTTTTCACAGCTTGCTGAAACAGGCGAGTGGCATAAAACAAAATAGGTATGGGAATGAGCACCATCAAGGTCATTTCCCAATTGAGATAGAACATGAAGCCAATGATGAAAACCAGTTTCAGAATATCTCTGAAAATGTCCAGTATTCCGGCCGAGAAAACATCAGCGATGCCATCCACGTCTGATATAACGCGAGTAACCACTTGGCCCACGGGTGTTTTGTCGAAGTAGCCCAATCTGAATTTTACAACGTGTGCGAAGAGTTCTGCCCGCAGGTCGAACGTGATAGATTGAGCAACTCGATTGGCGATTTGCGTCTGTATGTATTGAATAATAGCCTCCAGAATAAGCATTCCTGTGAATGCCATAGCTAGTTGCACAATACGCTGTTGATTGCCACCCGGAATTGCCTCATCCAAGATGAGGCGCATTTGCTCGGGTCGAATCCATACGACTCCGGCGAGTATTAAAACGAGTAGTAGGGTTATGAAAAAAGGACCCCTGTAGGGTTTACCTCTTCTGTAAAGCCTCAAGAAAATGGCAATATCAAATGCCTTACCGCTGCTCTTGCTCAATGGTTATTGCTTGAACGTAAAGCTATCCATTATTTGCACGGCTTTACCCTTGTACTTTTCATAAGAACCTTGCTGTGCAGTATAGGAAAGCGTATAGCACACGTCGTTTTCGAGCCAGATGTATTGCAAATAGGCTAGCGGAAATTCACTAAAGACTCCGGCGTATTCAATTACGTAGCAAGCTTTTCCCGCCTTGACCGTTTTTTCATTTTTTGTAATGATGGCTTTTTTATAGGCGAATGGAATGTCTTTAACTATTTCGGATACATAGGAGTCGAGCGATTTATTTAAGCCGGGTAGGGGCAATGCCGCAAGGCTAACGAATTCTGCATAGATGTCATCTTCGTTTTCTAACTCCGAATTAATAGAGAATTCAAGCGTTGCATTTTCATACGATTCGCCTTGCCAGTTGGTGGGGTGCTTAATTCCATATTTCGTCGATTGTAGTTCTTTCCAGCCCGAGGTGTCGGCAGGTTGTAATTCCGGTGTGACGAAGCTTGTGAAGAGCAGAAGAATGCTGGTTAACATAGGTTCGGAAATTTTCGTTGGGCGCAAATATGAGCCAAATATTAATAATACAATTGATAAGGAATGTTATTGAATCAACTCCTTAATCATGAACTTCTTTGATTTTTTCCGCAGGATAGACAATAGACGTGAGATGCAGGCCTTGAGCAGGCACGCTTTCACCTGCTTGCGTTCGTTTTCCTGCTTCTACAATGCTCACAAATTGTTCTATACTCATTTTTCCTCGCCCTACTTCGAGCAATGTGCCTACCACGGCGCGCACCATGTTGCGCAGGAATCGATCCGCAGTTATATGAAAAATGAGCT
>JAURKF010000323.1 GCA_030831885.1 Flavobacteriales bacterium | reverse complement strand
GGCTGCTCCGAACTCATCATGGATCCAGCCAACCCCGAGGTATTGTATGCTGCCTTCTGGGAATTCCGACGCACTGCGTATTCGTTCAACTCAGGTGGGGTGAATAGTGCACTTTACAAGACCACCGATGGCGGTAAGACCTGGAATAAAATCCACACGGGCTTTCCTGCGGGCAAGCTCGGTCGCATTGCAGTGGCCGTAGCTCCTTCCAACAGCAACATTCTCTATGCGGTGGTGGAAGCCGAGAAAGACAAAGGATTGTACCGCTCCGATGACGGTGGCGCAAACTGGAAATTCCTCAACGGCGACTTCGGCTTGGTGGTTCGTCCGTTCTATTTCTCGCGCATCACGATCGACCCAAAGAATCCCGACATCGTTTACAAAGCCGGACTGTATGGCTACATGAGCCGCGACGGAGGAAAAACCTTCAAGAGCATGGGATCGATGCACAGCGACATTCACGACTATTGGATTGATCCAAACGATTCGCAACGTTTGCTTGCAGCCACCGACGGCGGTGTGTATCGCAGCACGAATTCAGGTACTACGATGCAAATCGTCGAAAATCTTCCACTCAGTCAGTTCTACCACGTGAGCATCGACAACCGCGAGCCGTTCTTCGTGTATGGCGGATTGCAAGACAACAACTCATGGTTCGGACCGAGCGAAAGTCCGGGCGGTATTGAAGCGCGCGACTGGGAACTCGTGGGCCAGGGCGATGGCTTCCGTGTGTACCCACACCCAACACAGCCACATGTGGTGTATTCCGAAAAGCAAGGTGCCGAGCAGGTATGGCGCTACGACACGAAAAGCAGACAGCTGAAAAACATCAAACCGTTTGCCGGACAAGGCGACCCCAAATTGCGTTTCAACTGGAACACACCGATTACCACCAGTACACACAACCCCGATCGACTTTACATCGGCAGCCAGTTTTTGCACCTGTCGAACGACCGCGGCGATACCTGGAAAAAGATATCGCTCGATTTGACGACCAACAATCCGGCGAAGCAGATGCAGGAAGAATCGGGCGGATTGTCGGCCGATAACTCAGGCGCAGAAAATCACTGTACGATATTCACCATTGCTGAGTCACCCAAAAGCGACAAGGTGATTTGGGTGGGAACCGATGACGGACAGATTCAAGTTACGCGCGATGGCGGCACCACTTGGACCAAAGTAACCGCCAACGTAACCGGCTTACCTGCCAATACCTGGTGTTACCACATCGAAGCCAGCGTATTTGGCGAAGGCACCGCCTATGCGGTGTTTGAAGGACATACCACCGGCGACTTCACACCCTATCTCTACAAAACCACCGACTACGGAGTGACTTGGAAGTCGATAGTGACTTCCGAAATCACAACCTTCATACGCAGCGTGCAAGAAGACTTTGTGAATCAGAACCTGCTGTATGTGGGCGCTGAAAACGGCTTGTACATCACCCTCGATGGTGGTGCGCATTGGTCGCGATTCACCAACAGTATGCCTGCAGTAGCCGTGCATTACCTCGAACTCGACAAGAAGAGCAACAGCTTGGTGATGGCCACGCATGGCCGAGGCATTATTATACTCGACCACACCGATGTATTGAGCGAGCTCTCCCCGAAAGCCATGCAAGCTGCCGTGTACTTCTTCCCTACCCGTCCGTTTGTGATGAGCGAGAAGTCGTCGTTTGGCGGCACCAGCACCGAGCATCAGTTTGTAGGAGCCAACCCAAGCGACAATGCGCGCATTTCGTATCTGTTGCCCAAGCGCCACACGTTTGGCAAAATGAGCATGGAAGTGTTGGATGAAAAGGGACAGTTTGTAGCCAAGCTCGAGCCCGGCAAGCAGAAGGGAATCAACACGGTGGAATGGGGCTTCAACAGCCGCGCACCGAAGTCGGCCAAAGGAAAGACACTCGCAGGAGGCGCCTTGTTTGCCCCGCGCGTAAAAGCAGGAACCTACACCGTGAAGCTCACTAAGGGCAATGAAACCTTCGAGACTAAAATCGTAGCGCAATACGATCCGCAGTCGCCCTTTACGCTGAAGGAGCGCGAACAGCAGCAGCAAGTAACGCAGGAGTTATTCGACTTCACGCAAGACCTCGCCTACTTTGTGTATCAGCTCGATCAATACGATGCCGCCATTGAAAGCTATCAGAAAACATTGAGCAAGTCCTCGAAATACCTTGTGGCGCTCAACGCCGGTATCGATGCCATCCGCGACGAGTGTGTAGTAACCAAGGGCGACAACTACGTAGGCACCGGCGAGCCACGCCTCCGCGAGAAGCTCGGCGACATCTACAGCACCATTGGCGGTTATTACGGCGCTCCCTCATCATCGCAACTCGAAAACGTAGCAGCACTGCGCACCACCTATGCAGCGCAGCAAGCAGCGTTTGAAAAACTAAAGAAAGGCGACCTTAAAAAATTCGAAGCAGAGCTGGCCAAAGGCGGTAAACCTGCGGTGGTGATTGCAACGAAGGAAGACTTTTTGAAGGAAGATTAAGGTTGGTTTATTTTAACCACAGAGCCGCAGAGAAAATGAGATTACTTTTTTCTGCGGCTTTTTGTTTTGAAAAAGAGGGCTCTTAATTCCCTAATAAGCTTGCCGAGACAAAAATCGATTGAACGCAGCCGAATTTAAAACCCACTATAAAATTCCAATAACATATTCCTCTGAGGAATTAGAGTCTTATGAATCGAACCCCATGTTTGTCGTTAAAAACGGCAAATGAAAGGACTCAACAAAGTATCACTCATTGGGCACCTTGGAAAGGATCCTGATGTGCGGATGGTGGGAGAAGGTATGCGTGTATCGCATGTATCATTGGCCACCACCGAAATGTTTCGTGATAAGGCGGGAGCGTTGAAGACGCAAACAGATTGGCATGCGCTCGTATTGTGGGGCAAATTATCGGAAGTAGCTGAAAAGCACTTGCACAAGGGAAGTCTTGTGTATGTGGAAGGTAAATTGAAAACGCGTCATTACGACGACAAATCAGGCAGCCGAAGGTATGTTTCAGAGATCATTGTAGAACAACTGCTTATGCTGAAATAATGGCAGGAGCAGAAACCCCGATTTGGTCGGCAAGCCTTCTGAAGGTGCGCAGTGAACGGAAGATAGCGGTGCTTATTCCTCGCGACGCCCGTTGGATATCCCGAATAAAAACGTTTGAAGGTGCTCGTTGGGATAGTGAATTGCGCGCGTGGCTATTGCCTGATACGCCAGAGCATAGGAAGGCATTTAAACTTGAGCTTGAGGTTCAGCTCAGTAGTATACATGTGCAGCGCATCGATTCGTTTACTTTATGGTTGCGTTCGAAGCGTTATAGCGCAAACACCGTGAAGGTTTACACGGATTGCATGCGTGTGTTTCTCAAATTTTACAATGATCGCGATGCAACAGAGTTAACCGATACGGATGTTATACAGTTCAACAACGATTACATTCTGGCCAATAAATTATCATCATCGTATCAGAACCAGGCGGTGAATGCCATCAAGTTATTTTATGGCGTTCTTGAGGACAAGCGGATGGATTTACAGTTGGTCCATCGACCAAAGAAAGAGAAGTTGTTGCCGAATGTTTTGAGTAAGGAAGAGGTGCAACAGTTGCTGAAAGCCTTGAAGAACCGTAAGCATGTGGCGATGTTGGCGTTGATCTATGCCTGTGGTTTGCGCCGTGGTGAGGTGTTGAAGCTATTACCCTCCGACGTAGATGCGAAACGCGGCGTGCTGATTATACGTCAGGCAAAAGGGCGTAAGGATCGTATTGCGCCGCTGCCCGAGATGATTGTTGACATATTGAGAGGTTATTACAAAGAATATAGACCTAGTAAGTGGATGTTTGAAGGCCAGCAACCTGGAGAGCCCTATTCCGAGCGCAGCATAGAATTGGTCTTTAAGAAGGCCTTGCGGCAATCGGGAGTCAAGCGTCCGGCTACGTTGCATTGGCTGCGTCATAGCTATGCCACGCATTTGTTGGAGGGTGGGACCGATTTGCGTTACATCCAGGAGTTACTAGGGCACAAGAGTTCAAAGACGACGGAGATATACACGCATGTGAGTACACGCAATTTGCAAGCGATCCGGAGTCCGATTGAGGGGTTTGATTTGGGTGGATAACAGTTCAAGGGGTGGTGTTTGGCTCGAAATATTGTCACTCACCAGAAAAGAATAACGCAGGTATACGAAATCAAAAATTTCATTCGAGACAAGAAAATCAGCTTGAAAGAACACCATCGGATCAGGCTGTCAAACGTTCCCTTAGTCATTTAGTCGAGACTCAATGTCCATTTGCTGGTGAAGGATTCTGATGATTTCCACTACCCTTTTCTTCAAGTTCACTTTGTAGAAAATGAAATGAGATTTCACTCTAGACCTGAAATAGCCTGCTCGAATATCAGAATAGTCTTTGCCGGAAGTTGGGGCATTCGAAATACTTTCTATCTCGTCTATGATAAGATTGAAATATCGGTCAGCCTGTTCTTGAGACCAATTGTCGAATGTATATATCCAAATTTTTTCCAGGTCATTCGAAGCTTCGACGCTGATGACGTATTTCATTT
>JAURKF010000322.1 GCA_030831885.1 Flavobacteriales bacterium | reverse complement strand
GTAAGTCCTGAAAAAATAAAAGCTGCATTCCTTTTGAACCCGGGCTGCTTGCAACCATTTTCCTTGTCTCCTAAAAACCTCTACTATAATATTCTCCCGATTCTAAAGCCTAGCAGCGCGAACGTTTCCAAATTCCTGGACAAAGCAGTTTTTTCAAAACCCAATCATCAACTTTCAGAGTTCTCAGAAAAAATGCTGGTCGACTATGAAGTTTTTGCAATAAGTCGTTACAAGGACAAAACACAAAAACCTTATTACATGGACCAGCAACTGGAACAAGTTATGACTGAAACATACTTACTTGTTGGTGATAAGGACCTTTTGTTTCCCTATCAAAAATCAGTCGAAAATGCAAAAAGACAGATCAAATCGCTTAAAGAAATTAAGATATATACCAATGTAGGACATGGAATTGAAACATATAATAAAGCATTAAACTACATTGGAGAAAAAATAAAGAGCCACCACTAACCTACCGTTGGTTACATTCGAGCATACTACGTTCGAAGAAGTTCATGTGGTTTGCAAACATGCATATACAAATGTGAATTTAATCGAGCGCTACAGGACGCATCCAACAGACGAACCAATCCACATGCCCGCCACCATACAAGCATACAACAACTCCCAAACAGAAGCACTTCGCGAGCTGTGCCACCTGCTGGCCGACATTATCTCCGGCGAGCTAACCGATGCCGATAGTAAGGTATGGCATGCACACCCCGTTTGGTTTCTGGATGGAAATCCGATTGTGGGTTATAGTGTTCAGAAGAAAGGTTTGCGCCTCATGTTTTGGAGTGGGGCCGACTTCGAAGAGGAAAACTTGTATGTTGTTGGCAAGAAATTCAAAGACGCCTCAATCTTCTATAATACCATCGATGAAGTAAACTCGGTAGACCTCATTCGCTGGCTTCAAAAATCGAGAAATATCCAATGGGACTATAAGAACATTGTGAAGCGTAAAGGGCGATTGGAGCGGGTTATATGATAAAGCATGCATATCCAAATTCTGTCAAAACTTTCAAATCGAAACATCCATAATCCATTGAATATCTAACTCATTCCGCTAATTGCAGTTCTGATCACGTTCCTTTCCTGCAGTGGTCTGAATTTTAGACCCATGAAAAACGAAACAACTAATTATCTCCAAATTCTTTACATTTGAGGTATGAACTACCAAGAATTCATAGAAATAAATTCCGACAAGCGTTTTGGCAGGCCTTGCATTAAAGGAACTCGCATTTCTGTTTACGATGTGCTCAATTGGCTATCCAATGGAATGAGTAAAGAAGACATAATTAACGACTTCCAAGAGCTTACCGAAGAGATGATACATGCGTGCTTAGCCTATGCAGCCGACAAGGAGCATAAATTACGTATTGCATCGTGAAACTGTTGTTTGATCAAAACATATCATTCAAAATTGTACGATTGATTGGTGAAGCATTACTAGAGTCTTAGTAGGTTAATTAAGTCAGATTCTGAAATCCAAGCCCCCCTATCTTTGCTGCTCACCAGCGCAACGTGGCCAAGCATTCCAACATCCCTCCTACTCATTTCAACTATTTTCAATCGTCGGTTGAGGGTATTACACTGCCCGAACGTTTTAGCTATCCGTTTCACTACGTGCCGCATGAAATTGCACTGCTGGCTGCCGGTGAACTGCAATCCTACCTGCAAACCCAAACCGATTGGGAACATGACTTCGGCATGGAAACTTCGCACGATGATTTGATTATCGGGAAAATGTTTGGAGTACTTGTGGTGAAAAATCACCAAGGCGAATTGGGCTATTTGTGTGCGGTTTCGGGGCGACTCGCGGGACAAAACCTACACGAGAAGTTTGTACCTCCTGTTTTTGATATTCTAACCGAAGAAGGCTTTTTCCGAAAGGGCGAAGCCATCATCAGTGAGATCAACGCGCGCATTCGTGCCATGGAGAAAAATTCGGAATGTGTTGACGCGCTGGAGCAATTAGAAGAAGCAAAAAAACAATCCGTTTCACAGCTCGAAGAACTCAAGCAACAAAACAAAGCGAATAAAGCAGAGCGAGACCGCATGCGCGCAGCGTTGGAGGCACAAGCCCATGATGAAGCAACAGCCAATCAACTGAAGGCGTTGAATCAGCAAAGCATCAACGAGCATTACCGCTTGAAACAACTGAAAATTGAATGGAAGGCCAAACTCGAGGAGTTGCTAAATCGCATGGCCACATTCGAACAAGCCATAGATGCGTTGAAGGAGGAACGCAAGCAACGTTCGGCAGCATTGCAAGACGAAATCTTCGAGCAGTTTTACTTCGTAAACAAGGCCCTTGAAAAACGCAGTGTGGGCGACATTTTCAAATACACCGCAGAGGGCAAACCCACTGCAGGAGCCGGCGAATGTGCTGCCCCCAAATTGTTCCAGTATGCCTTCTTGCATCAGCTGGAACCCATTGCGCTCGCTGAGTTTTGGTGGGGACAATCGCCCAAAACAGAGATTCGAATTCACGGCCACTACTACCCTGCCTGCCGAGGCAAATGCGAGCCTATTTTGGGGCATATGCTGCAAGGCATGGACATCGAAGAGAACCCATTGCTGAAGAACCCGGCAGAAGGAAAAGACCTTTCCATTGTGTGGGAAGATGAGCACATTGTGATTGTAAACAAGCCACATGAATTCCTATCGGTTCCCGGAAAATCCATCGATGACTCGGTTGCCACTCGCTTGCGCAAGCGATATCCCGAAGCAACGGGCCCGCTGGTGGTGCACCGACTGGACATGTCCACATCAGGAATTTTGATGGCCGCGAAAACTCTCGAGGTGTATAAGGCATTGCAAATTCAGTTCGAACAGCGCGAAATCAAGAAGCGATATGTCGCCTGGTTGGATGGGAACTTAGAGGAAAACGCAGGCTGGATCGACCTGCCATTGCGGGTTGATCTTGCCGATCGTCCCCGGCAACTCGTATGTTATGAGCACGGCAAGTCGGCGCAGACGCGCTGGAAAGTCATTGAGCGAAAGGACGGCCGCACCAAGGTGTATTTCTTCCCTGTCACGGGCCGCACGCATCAGTTGCGTGTGCACGCTGCACATGCGTTAGGACTGCATACGCCCATTGTTGGCGATGACTTATATGGGAAGTCGAATACACGACTGCACTTGCATGCGGAGCGTATTGAATTTCGGCATCCGATCAACAATGAATGGATTGTTACAGAGGCGGAGGCAGATTTTTGATGGGCAGAAGAGTCAGAATCAATTGACCATCGAGTTAAACTTAGCAGGAGAATTCAGAGATAGCGCACACAACAAACGGCACATTGATTCTTGTACATCACTGTTGAAGGCAATCAAACATAGACGAAAATTCTGATTTCAGTTTTACATTTGGAACATAATGGGCATCTCATTAAGTTTTTATGTCACGTTTAAAAAGACCTCAAGTATCACCATATATGAAGCAACCGATGAAATTCAGCAAGACCGTAATACTTTTTTTGGTGGGTATTGTATTTATTTCTTCGGCCCTTATAATGAAAATAAAATGGGGTGCACAGAAGATTGATTTACTAATAGCAGACGGTGAATCAGTTTCACTGGACGCTATTTTCAGTAACGCAAACTCGGAAGCCCTGATTTCTGAACAATCATATCCAGGTCTTAATTCAGCGATAATTCGTTCCTTTGAAACAGAATTCAATAATTCTTCGGATTTGATTACCTATGTGAATTCCGTTTCAGAATTAAGAAATCTAGGGTATTGGTATATTGTGCCTGATTTGATTTCAAGTCCCATATACGCTTTTGACAATGAACACAATGATTCTGATTTTTATTACTACTTCCATTCAATGTTTCAAAACAAAACGGCTCGTACAATTTTATTCAATCAGGCGTTGGATGTTGTGCACTCTTTATGCAAATCATATCCTTCTGACTTTAAACAATCTATTTTAATAGAGCTAGATCAATTACTCGTATATACATCAAAATTAAAATCCGGATATTCAGAACCCTATGATTCAACGAATGGAGACTATTGGAAAGGGTTCATTTGTAGAAGACATAAAAATGACAATGTGCCCATCGAAGAAATTGAAACATCGATCAGACAAGCCCTTGAAAAAATAAAATCAATAGACACTACAACGCTACCTGATGCGATGTTCGAGATAACAATAAATAATCAAATTAAGTTATTCTATTCTTCCAATAAGT
>JAURKF010000321.1 GCA_030831885.1 Flavobacteriales bacterium | reverse complement strand
TGAACAGGGAACAATTACCGATGCCGCTAATCCTAATGGCGCATCCAATAATATCGCCGGCATTTGCAATAAGCAACGCAATGTTTTTGGTATGATGCCACACCCGGAGCGCGCATCGGATTTTGAATTGGAGAACACGGATGGACGTGAAATTTTCGAGAGTTTGCTGCACGCAGTAAATGCCTAAAATTTTGAAATGCCGCTTTCACAAGTAGGCCTCATAGAATATCTTAGCGAACTTTCTGTTAAACACCTTGTTATATTGTTTGCTATCGTCAATTTCACGAGTAGCGTTTTCTTATGAGTAATCCATACGTGCCGGGCCCGTTGCTTGCCCAAATACAGACCCCTGAAGACCTGCGCCAATTGCTTACAACCGAGCAGTTACCGCAGCTTTCTAAAGAATTGCGACAGTACATCGTTGATATCGTAAGCGAGAAGGGAGGCCACTTTGGGGCTAGCTTGGGGGTGGTAGAATTGACCGTGGCATTGCACTATGTGTTCAATACACCTTACGATCAGTTGATTTGGGATGTTGGCCACCAAGCCTACGGCCACAAGATTCTCACAGGTCGTCGCGATGTGTTTCACACGAATCGGAAGTACAAAGGAATTAGCGGGTTTCCGAAACGCAGCGAGAGCGAATACGATACGTTTGGGGTTGGGCACTCCTCTACATCTATAAGTGCAGCGGTAGGAATGGCTGTTGCGTCGAAAATCAAAAAGGAAAAAGATCGTCAGGTGATTGCTGTTATAGGCGATGGCGCGATGACTGCGGGACTTGCTTTTGAGGGCCTAAACCATGGAGGCACGGCCGATGCGAATATGCTGGTTGTGCTCAATGATAATTGCATGAGTATTGACCCGAATGTTGGCGCACTTAAGGAATACCTCACAGATATTACTACTTCGCATACCTACAACAAGGTAAAGGATGAAGTATGGAATTTACTTGGTAAGCTTTCATCTTTTGGATCCAACGCGCAGTCTATAGTGCATAAGGTTTCTGAGTCGCTAAAGTCGTCTTTAGTGAAGGAAAGCAATTTGTTTGAATCGCTGAATTGGCGATACTTCGGCCCTATTGATGGTCACGATGTGGAGCATCTAGCTTCTGTGCTCAAGGATTTGAAAGATATACCCGGCCCAAAGATCCTGCATTGCGTGACTATGAAAGGTAAGGGCTATGAGCCGGCAGAAAAAGGCAGTCCCACGAAATGGCATGCACCCGGGGTCTTCAATAAGGAAACAGGCGAGATTGTGAAAGTTGTGCCTAAGTCACCACAGCCGCCGTTGTATCAGGATGTGTTCGGTCACACCATCATAGAATTGGCTGAGAAGAATGAGAAGATTGTAGGTGTAACTCCTGCGATGCCTTCGGGCTGCTCACTCAAGTTCATGATGGAAGCAATGCCGGATAGAGCGTTTGATGTGGGAATTGCGGAGCAACACGCTGTCACATTCAGTGCCGGTATGGCAACGCAAGGACTGATTCCATTTTGTAATATCTATAGTTCATTTATGCAACGCGCCTTCGACCAGGTAATACATGATGTTGCCTTGCAGAAGTTGCAGGTGGTGTTTTGTTTGGATCGCGGAGGAGTGGTGGGTGCCGATGGCCCTACCCACCACGGTGCATACGATTTGGCGTATATGCGCTCTATTCCGAATATGATTGTTGCATCGCCTATGAACGAAAGCGAGTTGCGCAATCTGATGTACACAGCGCAGCATGAGAACTACGGCCCATTTTCGATTCGATATCCTCGCGGAAACGGAGTCATGACAGAATGGAAAACACCATATCAACTTATCAAGCCTGGTACAGGTCGCAAGGTGCGTTCCGGTTCTGATGTTGCGATATTGAGCATCGGCCCGATGGGTAATTATGCGTTGCAAGCATGCGATCAACTGAATCAGTTAGGAATCAGTGCGGCGTTATACGATATGCGATTTGTGAAACCGATTGACGAACTCTTGCTTCATGAAGTATTCGGTAAATTCAAGCATGTCATTACTGTTGAAGATGGGTGTTTGCAAGGTGGAATGGGCAGCGCGGTGCTTGAATTTATGGTCGATAATGGGTATCAATCGCAGGTGAAGCGTTTGGGTATTCCTGATCGCTTGGTTGAGCATGGTACGCAGGACGAGCTCTATGCTGAATGCCAATACGATGTGGCCGCTATGGTTGCTACCGCCGAAGAAATGCTTAGCGAGGCAGTCTCGGAGCGAAGAACGGCCTAGTCATATCTTCGAGCCATGGATGAAATCGTAAACAAGGTCGCAGCCAGTGGCATTATTACAATTGATTTGGAGGAGTTTTATCCGGAGGGTGAACGTGTATCCATCGATTTAGCCAATCAACTTTGGCAAGGAATGGCTTTACGTGAAAAGGACTTTCGCACTTGGATTTCTGCAACAGATTGGAATCAATATCAAAAAAAGCACGTTGCAGTATTCTGTTCAGTAGATGCAATTATTCCCGCGTGGGCCTATATGCTTGTTTCCTCGTCACTGTCGGGTGTGGCAGGCACCATCGTCTTTGGCAATCAGCAGACGCTGGAAGAGGTTTTATTCAGAAAGGTTGTAGAGGAATTGGATGCAGAGAATTATCGCGATAAACGCTGTGTAATTAAGGGATGCAGTAACCTTCCTGTTCCTCAATCTGCATATGTTGACCTTGTTGTAAAGCTTCGTCCTGTAGCTCGCAGCATTATGTTTGGCGAGCCTTGCAGCACTGTTCCTGTGTATAAGCGTAGCTAGTAGGCTCGCTCGTTTCTCCCCTCCATGTAGTTTACGAAAGCTCGATTTACGACACGGTGTCCGCCCGGTGTAGGGTAGTTTCCCGTGAAATACCAGTCACCGGAGTGGTTGGGGCAAGCATTGTGCAAACCTTCAATCGTTTGGAAGATTACTTGAACCTCAGCTTGGGTTCCTGCAGGAGTGACGAGTTGCGCGATTTTTTCGGAGATTTTTTCAGCGGAGAATGCCGAATAAATGGAACGCACGCAGTTCTGTTGATCGGCTTTTGGCAACGATTCTATCGCTTGGTATTCGTGCAATACATGATTGGTGATCGTATCGTAGCTGCCTTGCTCTTTATGCAGAGCAATCGCCGCTTGAAATGCAATGAAGTCACCCATTTTCGCCATATCGATACCATAACAATCGGGATAGCGTATTTGAGGTGCCGAAGAAACTATGATGATTTTTTTCGGGCCTAGACGATCTAGCATTTTGATGATAGAACGCTTCAGCGTTGTGCCACGCACTATGGAATCGTCGATAACAACAAGTGTATCCACTCCGCGCTTCACAGCTCCGTGAGTTGTATCGTAAACGTGCGCTACCATTTCATCGCGTGCGCTGTCTTGCGTGATGAAAGTGCGCAGCTTTACATCCTTAATAGCAATTTTTTCGAGGCGTGCTCGCTTGCGAATAATTTTCTCAATTGCATCAGCAGATGCATTATTTCCCAAGGCTTGGATTTCTCTGATCTTAACATCGTTGAGGTGATCTTCCAGTGCTTTCATCATGCCATAAAACGCGATTTCTGCTGTGTTGGGAATGAACGAGAAGACCGTGTTGTCGAGGTCGTAGTTTACGGCTTCCAGAATTTGAGGGACGACATTTTTTCCTAATGTCTGACGCTCCGTGTAGATTGACTCATCGTTACCTCGTGAAAAGTAGATGCGTTCGAACGAGCAAGATTTTTTTTCAAGCGGCTCAATGATGGGTTTTACACCGGAGTCACCATTTTTCTTAATGATAAAAGCATGCCCCGGTTGTAGCTCGTGAATGTCGCTAAGTGGTGCGTTGAATGCGGCCTGAATAGGCGGACGTTCGGAAGCAACAACAGCAACCTCTTCATTCTCGAACCAATAAGCAGGTCGAATACCGGAAGAATCGCGCAGAACGAATGCATCGCCATGACCAATGAGACCGGCAATAGCGAAACCACCATCGAAGTCGCGTGTGGCGCGCGTAAGCATGCGCTGCACGTCGAGATTTTCTGAGATGAGTTCGGTGATTTTTTTATTGTCGTGGCCTTCTTGCTTGAATCGATCGAACTGAAGTTGGTTTTCTTCATCGAGAAAGTGGCCAATTTTTTCCATCACGGTTACTGTGTCGGCCTTTTGCTTGGGGTGCTGTCCGAGGTCGATGAGTAGTTGGAAGAGCTCATCTACGTTGGTTAAGTTGAAGTTGCCTGCAACCACCAAATTGCGTGTCATCCAATTGTTTTCGCGAAGGAAGGGGTGGCAGTTTTCTATGCTGTTTCCTCCGTAGGTACCATATCGGAGGTGACCCAAAAAAAGTTCACCCGTGAAAGCGTAGTTATCTTTTAAATACTGTGTATCGCCAAGTTTATCCGGTCGTGAACGTTCGAGTTCTTCGAAGCGCGTCATCACTTTGGAAAAAAGATCGCGAATTGGTTGCGGATCGTTGCTGCGCATTCGGCTGATATAGCGCTTTCCGGGAGGCATATCGATTTTTATATTAGCGATACCGGCGCCATCTTGCCCTCTATTGTGCTGTTTTTCCATCAACAAATACATTTTGTTGAGGCCGTAAAAAGCAGTTCCGTATTTCTCGGCATAAAACTGAAGAGGCTTCTTCAGTCGGAGGAGCGCGATACCACACTCATGCTTGATTGCATCGCTCATGTTGCGAATGCCGATTGAAATAAGAAACAATCGGCTTAAGAGCACGCAAAAATAGGACTTGGTATTTGTCTTAAAAAGGACTTGTAAAAACTTTTATCGGATGAAAGTCAACTTCCTCACATCATCGGCGGTTCCAAGGGGTGTAGAAACATAAACAAGGTAAACCCCTGTTGCCGGTTTAGACCCGTCCGTAAGCAGGCCATTCCAAACTGCTCTCCCACCTTCGCTTTCCGTTTCGAATAAAATATTTCCTTGAATGTCGGTTATTTTAACGCTGGTATTGTAAGCTAGTCCATCAATGGTGATATTGCCATCGTAATCGGGCCTCACAGGGTTTGGGAATACTCGAACATTCGACATTTCATTGTCGAAGTTGGTGGCGGTGGAGAAGAACCCAACCACACCGTTTTCAGTTGCAAAGAAAACTTCGCCGTTCGCGTGGTTTATGGCGATATCATAAACCGTATTGGATGGTAAGGGGCTGTTTTCTTCCGTAAAATGATACACTTCACGAAGGCCGTCATCACTTAGAAGATAAACACCACTGCTTTTGGTACCAAGCCACTTGCGATTGCTGCCATCGATTTCAATACAGTTGATGGCCTCTGTTTCTAGCAAAATTTGGGTGTTCCCGTCCTGTTGAATGAGAATTTGTTCAGAGTCGAAATTTCCCTCTTCGAAAATGGAACCCGGGCTATAGAAAATAGAGAGCCCCGCTCCTGTTCCAACCCATACTTCACCATCCAAATCTTCTTCCATACATAGCACATCTTTTGAAGGTAATTTCCCATTGCCTTCAGCATCTGTCAGGAGCTTGAAGTTATCATCACTAAAAATGCCTGGAGTTGCGTTGTTGTTAAGTACCAGCAATCCTTTTCCAATTACGTTAGCCCACACAAAACCATTTTCAGAAATAAGCAGATCAGCCACTTTTTCTTCGTTGCCTATTGCTGAACCGAAATCATAATCGTAAAAATTACCATCTCTATCCAGTGCGTGTAGTGCGTGCTTTGTATATCCGTTGGTGCACCAGAGAATTCCTTCCTTTGAAAACGCAACACCACCAACGGCGGTTCTTTCATATTGGTTCGTAATACCGTCCGGGTCGGGCCCTGTAGTTGCAGTGCCGTTCACAGGGATGAGCCGTCTGTTGGGGATGTCAACCCTTACTAGTCCTTCTTCCCATGAAGCGCCGTAAACAATGGAGTTGTCGATGGGATCAACTGCGAAATCCATAAAGTCCATCACGTATTGATTGGAATTATTGAAATGCAACCCCGCGCTCTGCGCCGTGTCAGCGGAAATTGATATCCACCGATCATCGACGAATGCCGATACACCATCAGAGTTAAAGTTATTGCCCCAATCGGCGCGAACGCCGCCATGTGCAATCCAAATGTTGTTGTTGTATGCGGTAATGCGCCTGCAATCATCCGAGTTGGGACCATCAGGACTAATGAGCAAATCTTCAAAACCGAAGGGATCTTTGGAAAGCAATAGCCCACTGAATTTGTCGGCTGCCCAGGCATAACCGTTGAAGTCGATCAACGCATTGTAGGTGTGCAGCAGTCGGTCTGCCACCATTGAAATCACAATCCGTGATTCAAGATTATTGTGGCTGTACCAATATGCGTAGTTGCCGGATACTGTGAACCACTCTCCATTACTCCATAGTTGATTGACATGAAAGTTTTCTAAGGGAAATCGCGGAACCCAGTTTGTACCATTAAGTTCTTTGCTCCATACCGTGTCGCTTATCTCATCGGGTATTGCTAGGACCATTTGATTATCGAAGAACTCAATGTGTGTAGGCGGGTTGTTGCCCGGCAAATCTTCAACGGTTGACCAGTTTTCAAAGTTGGACAAGAAGGTGTTATTTACATCGGCACTGCGCAGCCCTTGCTCCGTTGCCGCATAGATAGTTTGTCCGTTAATTGCGATATCCTTCACTCGCAACGCTTCACCAGATGTTCCAATGAAATATGTTTCTTTTATTTCTTTACCCGGTACATCAATTACCACCACACCAAAACCCGTACTTAGGAAAATGCGGTCGCCAAAGGGATAGATGTCGTAAATAGTTTTATCACCGATGAGTGTACTGAATTTGATAAATGGAATGTTGTACACCTCTTTGTCATTGAAAAGATCAACATTTCCGTTGCTGTATCCTACCACTACAAATTGGGATACAGGATCGAATTCGAGTGCGCTGATGCCTACATCACTGAGTTTGTTGGTTTTATTGTAGCGAGCAATTTCTCCTGTGAATTGGTCGTAGGAAAAAACAGAATTGGCTGTTGCTGCGAAAATGAAGTTGTTGGCAGCACACAAATCGATGCAACGATTATAAGGGAAGTGGTCACGCCATGTGCCGATGCTGTATTGGCTTAGAAGAGCGCAAGGCAGCAGGAAAAACAAAATAAGGAGAGCATTTTTCATAAAGATACGAGCGTGCAAGGAACGCCGTAAAGTTCGTTTTCGTATATGACCACAAAGAAAGGGTTTATTGATTAAACGCGTTCCATCCCTGAGCGCGAAGTGTTATTGTTTCGCCGCTGCGCGCAATGAGCCTGCAGCCCATAACGTCGGCCGTGGCATGACCAATGACTGTCAGGCTGGGATTCCCTTTGATCTTTTCGTAGTCGCCGGGTTTAATGGTGAACAACAACTCATAGTCTTCTCCGCCATTGAGGGCGCACGTCGTGAAGTCAAGGTTGAATTCTTTGGCCGCTTCGATTGTTTTCGGCGACACGGGAATTTTTTCTTCATACAAATCAAAACCCACAGCGCTACTTTCCGCCAAATGAATGATTTC
>JAURKF010000320.1 GCA_030831885.1 Flavobacteriales bacterium | reverse complement strand
TTCGTGAGCGCGATGCTATTTTGAATGGGGAGGAAAGCACTGCAGTGCGTCCGTAAACCGCTGAGTTTCGTGAGCGCGATGCTATTGTGTATGGAGAAGAACGCAGTGCGGCGCAGGCAAACAGCGGAGTTTTTCGAGCGGCTTCCCATTTGCGTATTTAGAAACTCCAAAAAACAAAAAGGCCCCCACTTGGGAGGCCTGCTTGCTTAACCAAATCCATGAATTAACCAAAAAAACTAATCACAGGGTTTGATACGCGTGGTGTTTTTAAAAGGTTACATTTTTTTTGGTTAAGTCAAAAAAATTATCTCTTGATTAAAAGTTCACTGCAGCGCATGGCCTCTCCATTCTGCATCATGACCTGATACATTCCTTCAGGCAACGCACTTACATCGATATGGTGACTCAACGCATTTATACTTTGAGAAAGCAGCAATGCCCCCAAACTATTGTAAATACTTACTATAACCGGCTTGGAGCTCCACACATTTAAATTGCTAATTGCCGGATTCGGGAAAAATCCTGCTGACCAGTTTTCCTCCAGTTCCTCCACACTTTCAATAACAAGTAATTCGCACTCGCTCATGGCATCGCAGCCGTCGAGGGTAATCGCAACAGAATAAGATCCATTTTGAGAAGGGTCCACAATCGCAAACTCAGCCGTCGTAGCGCCTTCAACCGGCATTTGCGTATCGCAGTTCCACCATTGATAAGCTGCCCCGTCTTGATTGGCCGCAGCAGACATCATATCACCTGCAACCGTGATATCCACAACCGGTAGCGGATTCACCGTGACACTTTGAGTGCTGGTGGCTGTACAACCGAAAGCATCGGTATAGCTGCACGTTACGGTGTGCTCACCCACACCTGCAGCTTGGGCATTAAACGTATTGCCTTCAACACCGGGACCGCTAAACTCAGCCGGTGTATTCACGCAAACCAACTCGGAAACGATATCGGCATCAGCACAATATTCATCCAACAAACCAGTGAATGAAGCATCGGGACCTAAGAGCACGGTGGTCGCAATGGACGTTTCTGACTGACAATCGCCCAGATTAATATCATATGTAACCATATGCTCACCAATTCCGGCTGCTGCGGGATCGAAGAATGTACCGCTCACACCGGTGCCGCTAAATGTACCTCCGGGCGATACAGGCAGCAACTCAACCAAACCTTCCGAAATGCAGGTAATTGCTTCGAGTCCTGAGAACTCACTATTGGCCACATCGAAGACTGCTATGACTTGGGTTGTCGTTGAAACACAACCATTGGGCTGAACCAACGTGTAGGTTACTTCGTTGTCGCCAAGATTGGCTTGCGAAGGATCGAACATCTCGCCGTCCACACCCGTTCCGGAGAACACTCCACCCACAACATCTGGCACCATCTGTTCTGCAGGCGAGGACGCACAGAACGCAGGGAACAGGTAAAATTCGCTGCTTTGTGAAGGCAATATTTCTACGGTCTGTGTTGTCGAAGTAGCGCATACTCCCGAGCCCGTGGTGTACGTGATATCGTAAATACCCGGCTCGATGCCGGGTGAAAAATTACCCGCAAGCACAGGCCCTGTAAATACGCCGCCTTGGGTTTCTACATCCAAATTGATGGCAGCATCGGTGGTACAATAAACATCATCCAGGTCCGTAAATCCGGCGGGAAGAATCGCACGAATGGATACAGGCTCGGTTTGCGTGAACTCACAACCTGCAGATGTTATAACCGTGTAACCGATCAGAAAATCGCCTACAGGCATATTAGAAGGAGAAAAAATATTATCCACTACACCAGGTCCTGAGAAAATACCACCGGGCACTTCCGGAATCAATTCTACGGGCGCATCACCTATGCAATACATTGGAGCGAGACCAGAAAAATTCGAGTTTACCACTTGTACTTCCACACACGTTAATTCCGAAGTGGCAGTTTGCGTTTCGTCACTTCCCGATACACTATAGCAGCCTGTCTCAGTGGCAACATACGAGCTTCCTGTTTCGATCACATTCCCTGATTCATCCTGCCACACATAGGACAATCCACTATTATTGGCAACACTCAATACCACAGATTCACCTTCGCAGATGATTAAATCACCACTGGCTTCAATAATAGGTGCATCAATAGCAGGAGCCGGTTCGAGCGCAAGAGTGGTTGTATAAATGTAATCTCCACCATCGCCCCCATTGGCATTTGCGGCATTACCCGCAGCATACATGGTAACAGGTATTCCGGATGCAGGCGCTGTCCAGCTGAATGTCCAGGTGCGTATGTTGGAGGAAAATCCGGAGTTATCGATATGGGCTACGGTTGCTCTCGTATTACCACTTACCGATGCGCTCAAAATATGTGAATCCGCTCCGGGAGTCCAGCCTCCGGCATTCGCCCCGGTCGTTTGCAATGCCTCAATTCCGAAACCGAAAAGGCCAAAACCTTGCTGTTGAATAGTAACACTCACCTGATAGGTTTGACCGGGGGTATATAGGTTTCCATTCACCAATCCCGCTATAGAAATAGAGACATTTCCCGGACCACTGGTGAGCGCAAATGAATTGTGGCACGAACCGGAAGCACAGGTGCCTTCGCCGGGCGAACCATTGGAACCAGCCTTACCGGCAGAATATTCGGCATTGTTGGAAGTCATGCTGGTAAGTCCAAATGCCAGCGCGAGAATTGAAATAAGAACGGGTATGGATTTTTTCATAGTGGTTAAAAAAGAGTAACAAAAAGGGATGTGAAACAGTTCACATCCCTTTTACTAAATAACACCTTGAACACCCTACCAATTGCTAGACCTCAATAAGCGCCTCCTCATCAATCCGCTTTCTAAAAACAATTTGTCCATCGAATACATCCAGCACAACTACCTCTGACTTATCAATTTTTCCGCTTAGGATATACTTCGAAAGCTCATTCATCACCTCCTTCTGTATAGTTCTCTTCACGGGGCGAGCTCCGTATTGCGGATCATAACCCTTGTCGGCCAGATAAGCCAATGAATCGGGCGTAACTACTAAGTGGATATCTGCCTTCATCAAACGTTCCGAGAGCAGGTGTAATTGTAGCTTTACGATATTCTCAATTTGCGATTTACGGAGCGGAGTAAACATAATCACTTCATCGATGCGATTGAGGAATTCCGGTCGCAACGACGACTTTAGCGCAAGCATTACTTCAGCCTTTGTGCGTTCGAAAAGTTCTTCGCTTTCCACATCCTTTGACTTTTCGTAATTCTCCTGAATTATCTGTGAACCCACATTGCTCGTCATGATGATGATCGTGTTTTTAAAATTCACTAGTCTTCCTTTCGAATCAGTAAGACGTCCGTCGTCGAGCACTTGCAACAATACGTTGAATACATCCGGGTGTGCCTTTTCAATTTCATCCAACAGAATAACGGAGTAGGGCTTTCTGCGAACGGCCTCCGTGAGCTGTCCACCTTCATCATAGCCCACATATCCGGGAGGTGCTCCAACCAATCGACTTACGGTATGGCGCTCCTGATACTCACTCATATCGATGCGTGTCAGAGCATTTTCATCGTTGAAGAGGAAATCGCTTAGCGCCTTGGCAAGCTCTGTCTTCCCTACTCCGGTTGTGCCGAGGAATATGAACGAGCCAATCGGTTTGCGCTCATCACTCAAGCCCGCGCGACTTCTGCGCACGGCGTCACTCAATGCGACAATCGCTTCATGTTGACCAACAACGCGTTTTCCCAATTCATCTTCCAACCGCAGCAGTTTGGCGCGCTCGCTCTCTACCAATGCCTTCACAGGAATGCCTGTCCAGCGTGATACAACATCTGCAATTTCTTCAGGATCCACCTCTTCCTTCAACATCTTCGAATTGGCCTGAAGCTCCTGTAATCTAACCCGACCATCTTCGATGCGCTGCTCCTGCTCCTTCATGCGTCCATAGCGTATTTCAGCAACAAGTCCGTAGTTGCCTTCACGTTCGGCTTGTTCCGCTTGTAACTTCAAATCTTCTAGCGATGCTTTTGCGCTCTGAATCGATTCTACGACATCCTTTTCACTTTGCCATTTCGCAGCAAGCGCATTACGCTCCTCCGATAGCTCACCAATCATCTTATTCAAATCGGTCAACTTTACTTCATCGCCCTCGCGTTTGATAGCCTCACGTTCAATTTCGAACTGCATGATTTTACGTTCGAGCTCGTCGAGCTCCATCGGCTTCGAGTTGATTTCCATGCGCAACTTCGAAGCGGCTTCATCCATCAAATCAATGGCCTTATCAGGAAGGAATCGATCCGTGATATAACGTTGAGAAAGCTCAACCGCTGCAATGATTGCGTCGTCCTTTATCTGAACCTTGTGATGGTTCTCATACTTCTCCTTCAATCCACGGAGAATCGAAATCGCCGCATCCCGATCGGGTTCATCTATCATCACCTTTTGAAAGCGACGTTCAAGGGCCTTATCCTTTTCAAAATATTTCTGATACTCATTCAATGTAGTGGCACCAATTGACCGCAGCTCACCACGCGCCAGAGCAGGCTTCAGAATGTTGGCCGCATCCATTGCCCCTTCGCCGCCACCGGCACCAACCAGCGTATGTATCTCGTCAATGAAAAGGATGATTTCCCCTTCGCTCTTTTGCACTTCGTTCACAACCGCTTTCAAACGCTCTTCAAATTCACCTTTATACTTAGCTCCTGCAATGAGGGCTGCCATATCGAGCGAATACATTTGTTTTGTCTTCAGATTCTCGGGCACATCACCATTGATAATGCGATGTGCAATGCCTTCTGCAATGGCTGTCTTTCCCGTTCCCGGCTCACCTATGATGATGGGGTTATTCTTCGTTCGGCGAGAAAGAATCTGCATAACGCGTCGAATTTCTTCATCGCGACCAATCACCGGATCGAGCTTTCCGTCGCGAGCGAGCTTGTTGAGGTTTTTTGCATATTTCTCCAACGAGTTGTAAGTTTCTTCCTGAGAAGCCGATGTTACTCGCTCACCCTTGCGCAATTCTATAATTGCCTTTTTGAGTTCTTTGGAAGTAACGCCTGCGTCGCGCATCATTTGAGAGGCTTTGTCCTTTCCTTCGCCAATTGCAAGCAGAAGATGCTCAATCGCTACGAACTCATCGTTGAACTCCTTCAGAAAATTCTGTGCGCGATTGATTGCAATATTGGACTCAGAGGAAAGGCTCATATTCCCACCGCTTACTTTCGGAAAACTATCGAGCATTTTATCAAGCGCTTGTTGCAAGAGAGCAACATTCACGTTCAGTTTCTTTAGTAAGAATGGCGTTATCGTCGTATCAGCGAGCATTACTCCTTTTAGCAGGTGCGCGTTTTCAATTGTTTGATGACCCTTCTCTAAAGCAACCTGTTGCGCTTTCTGAATGGCCTCCTGTGTTTTAAGCGTGAATTTTGAGAAATCCATGTTTTTCGAATTTGACTGCTTGATATCAATGGCGGTACCAATGCAATGAAGCGGCAATATTGACATTCATTTCTAAAAATCCATGACGAAAATTCTCACTGGGGATAAATAATCGGGTAATTTGGCATAACAAAAAACAGATTGAATGCTTATCGCACTTGTCGGATATATGGGAAGCGGAAAAACAACCGTAGGACAATTGCTTGCAAATCGACTGAATATTCCTTGTATCGATTTGGATTCTGAAATTGAAAAGCGAGAAGGAAAACTCATATCTGAAATTTTCCGAACGCAAGGTGAATCCGAATTTCGTCGGATTGAATCGGCAGTGCTGCAAAACATACTTGACGAATTCGCAACCGGAATTATCGCAACCGGAGGCGGCACACCTTGCTTTTTCAATCAAATGCAGGAGCTGAATGAACGATGCGTGACCGTTTACTTGGAGTGCTCCGCAAATACATTGGCAGCAAGGCTTTCTACCTCGACTCAAAATCGCCCGATGTTATCGCTCATACATGATATCGATACTCATTTGCAAGATCGATTGCCCTGTTATTTATCGGCACATCACATTGTTTCCGGAGAAATGGCAATCGAAGATCTTCTGGTTCGAATCGAACGTATATGGGAAGAGAATAATCCTGAGCTTTAAGACTTCAATCAATCCAAATAAACAGACTCTTTACCCTTCGTGAAATCGACACTCACATGCTCTCGCAGGTTGGTGGATAAGGTGAGCCCAACAAAATCCGGGCGAATGGGAAACTTTCTGTGAAATCGATCGATGAGCGTTGCTATGGCCAGTCCCTTCAGGTCTATACTCAACAAAAATCGCGATGCGTAAATGAGTGTGCGCCCTGTATTGAGTACGTCATCAACCAAAACCACGTGCTTGCCTTTTAGTGATTTCACATCTCCTGAATATTCCATTTCTGTGCTGAGGGGCTTATCCTTGTTAAGGCCTATTTCTTCCAACACAATGTTTAATTCACCAATGTCTTTGAGCGTTGTAACCAACCTCTTCGCCATCTCGCTACCTCGACCCCGCACTCCAATGAGCACTAACTCTTTTTCCTTATAGTGCAGCTCGTTTATTTCGTGCGCGATGCGCACAAGTTTCTGCTTGATTTGGCGGGAGTTCAATATGAGCGTTTGCTCTTTCGACATGCCTCAAAAATAATCAATCGGATTATATCTTTTCAAACAATGCAACCGTTTCAACGTGTGATGTGTGTGGAAACTGATCCACCAAACTCATCTTGATGAGTCTATACCCCGCTTCCATCAAATCGATTGTATCGCGCGCCTGGGTTGACGGATTGCATGAAACGTAAACAATTCGAGGGGCGCTCAAAGCAATCACTTTTCGCAAGGTTTTCGGGGCAATTCCCCCTCGCGGTGGGTCCAGAACGATGCAAGAAATGTGCGATTGATATTG
>JAURKF010000319.1 GCA_030831885.1 Flavobacteriales bacterium | reverse complement strand
CCTGTTTCGACAGCTGAAAATCGTTCGAATTTCTATTTTCCCACGGCTGAAGCCGTGGGCTAAACCCGAGGGCTTACCTTACCCCTTATCCCTTCCCCTTAGAACGCATATGTCGCTCCGAGCGTGGCCAAAAGCTGTTGCACGGGATAGTTGCCCCAGCGCTGGTAGTTCAATCCAAATGCATTGTTGAGTTGTACCCAAGCAGACAGGCGCTTGTTGTAGCGATATTCCACTCGGAAGTTTGCATCTAGAAACCCTTTCAGTTTGTAGTGGTAACTTATTCCCCCGGATTCATCGGTGCTTATTTCGGCTCCAGTTACAGGCACGGTGGATTTTGCCCAGCGTGACCCTATGTAGAATAAGTCTGTGCTGATAATGAATTTGTTTTTGAGGTTGTACTGACCATTGGCCATTATTCTCATTCCCGGCTGATGCCAGGCGTATGCCGATGAATCGGTCGTATATCGGAAGAAATCGGCGCGTGCATTGGCTTTCCATTTTTCGCCCGCATAAAGGGCCAGTTCGCCATAGATGTTGTAGCTAGTCAAATCTTCATATACCACGGTGAAGACGTTGCCCCACGTATAGTAGCTCGCGGCAGTCGATGTGATGCTGTCGTTGATGAAATAGGCAAAGTTTCCATAGCGACGATAGTTAAATCCTGCCTTATAGCTGAGCGATTGTGATATAGCTCCTCCAATCCCGGCATATGCATCCAGTTTGTTATTGAGATTATTAAGTTTGGGAAAGCTCTGAATAAATGGATTCTGACGGTATAAGGAGAGATATGTGGTTGGCTCCATACTGCCGGTTATGCCGGCGAAGGGAACAATTGTGCCGTGAAGAATGCTATAGCTCACCTCTGCTTGCGGGTAGAAATGTCCTTTTTGTTCTCCGCGAGCGTCGAAGTAAATACCTGCGCCTACTTTGGCTCTGAGTCCCTTCCAGGTTGTACTAGCCGAAGGAATGATTTTGATGATGGCATTTTCTGACGTACGATCATTGAAGGAGGTGTCCTGTATGGCTGAGGTATAGTAGCTCAAATCCTTACCACTGAGCTGCGGGCCAAAGAAATCGAAGGTGTTGTAATTTACTCCGACGTCGGCCATGTAGAGCGTGCTGTCTTTGAGCATTCTGCCATGAGCCAGCATATCAAAGTTGATTTCGGAGTTGTTGCTAATGTCGCGGGTATTGCGAAGAGCCATATTAGCATTGAAGTTGAATTCCCCCGTATCTCGCTGGTAACTTAGGTAGGAAAGACCTCCGCCGAAGGTGTTTAATCGTTGATTGAACATCAGGCTATCGAAGGTGGGGCCTTTGTATTCCTTATTCGACAGATCACCTCCATACCAATGCGTAACGTTTCGCTCCCAATTGAATTTTCCAAGCAATTGAGTTTTCTTGAAAAACCATTTACCCCAAGCTTCCGCTTTGTTATTGCTGTATCGGTCGGGTATGCTATCGGCATCATCCATCGCAACTCCATCACCGCGTAGTAATTGATAATGGACTCCAAAGGTTCCTTTTTTAGATCTACCATCGGTGAAATAGAAGTCCACCGGTGTTGAATTGTATGTGCCCCATCCTGCCCGAATATAACCTCGGTAGAGATAGGGTAGTTTTTCCTCAACATTGATTTTTGCTGCGGCGATAAGTCGAGGTTCAATAATGATTGCAGAAGGTGTTGGCAGAGTGGTGTATTGAATACGCGTCATTTGCACCACGCTATCTTTTGTTTGCGGCCATATAGTTACCTTATTGGCATCTCGCAGAAACAATCGGCGGTTTCCTTCAATCTGAAATTCGTATTCGAGGTTTTGTGTTGTATCGCTTTGGGCGTGCACGCGCTGTTGCACTGCAACAAGCAACACAAGGAATGCAAGGGTCAGAATGTGTTTCATGGTGCTGTGCTTATTGATTATCAGGAGTTGGTTGCAGATCAATTTCAACATCGTTTACTGACGGTTCTTTGCTTTGCGGATTTTCAAGAGCATCGAGTTCTGCTTTTTTAATATTTGCTGCATCGACTACCCATGTTTCTGTAACATTTTCAAGAATTGCATTGATAGTAGCTCGCGCCTGGAAATAATCTTTGAGTGCGATGTAAACGTCTGTGAGCAATAGAAAACCTTTGTATTTCCATTCGTCGAAAGCCGAGAAGTTTTGAATGAGTAGAAAGATCTCCGATTCTGCTTTTTTGTATTCGCCTTTGGCATGTAGGCAGTTTGCAATTAGGTAATTACTTTCTGCGCCTGCCGTGCCTCCTCGTTTTACCACTTCTTTCAGATCGGTCATGGCTTCATCGAAGTTGCCATTGGTGTGTTGAATTCGTCCACGCCATAGCAGAGCAGTATAGCGAATTTCTTCCGGCGTCGCGTCATTAGCCAGCACTCTGTCGGCATACATCTTTGCATCTGCAAATTCATTCTGGAAGTAATTACAACGCATCAGACCAATCTGAGCTTCAAGTACGTTGTTTTTTGATACAGCAATTTGCTCGAGATCTCGGTAGTGTGTGAGTGCCTGCGAGTAATCTTTGTTATTGTATGAAATCGTTGCGGCCATCACCAAACATTGTTCGCGGTAGTTGTTGCTTCCTTGGCCGATTACGTAGTTGCAGTATTCCAATGCTTTGTTGAAATCACTTTTATCGTAATAGCAGTTGGCCAGAAAGTAGCTTGCATCGACCGCATGAAATGCCGGCTGAAACTTGGTGAGGTAGTCGGTTAGTTTGGTTATGCCATTTGGGCAATCACCCTCCTGAACGTAGCTGATGGCTTTGCGATAAACATCTTCTTCAAGCTCGTTTTTCGATGCACCGCAAATCGTTACAGCATCGTTCTGGAATTCGGAGTCTTCGATAAGAACCGATTTACAAATCTGGTATGCGTCGCATACTACAGGGTCTTTTTTATACTTGTTTTTGATAGCGACCCATGATGCCTTCACTTGTTGCTCATCCCCTTCCTTCACATAAATAAGACACATGTCGCGCATGCTAAGTTTGGCATAAACTGATGTGGTGTGGTTTTTCAGGATATCGTTGAAGTATGTTTTCGCTTCCGACAAGCGGTCTTGTTGTAGGTAGGTCTTGGCTATTTCATACTTAGCATCAATTTCGAATTTGGAGTCGGGGCTTTCAGAGAGCAGATTTTTTAAAACCCACGATTTTTTCTCAGGCTGACTATCGTATCCATAACACATAGCTTTTTGATAGAGGGCATATTCAGATCCTGCCTTGTGAATGGCGATGGACTTATCATAATAAATGATTGCCTGCGAATAGTTTTTATTAACGTAAAAGCAGTCACCCGCACGTGCGCAGGCGTCGCTTTCTTTCTTGCTTTCCTTACTATGACTTCCGTCGATGTATTTTCTGAATGCTGTGTTGGCATTGTTGTAAAGTGATATAGCTATGCCGTCGTTGTCTTCGGCATTTGCCATTTTGAAGTAAGCATATCCCTGACTGTAATGGGCCATGCCATAGTATTCCGAGTTATATGCTCCCGGTTCATTTAGGAAGGTGGCGAATCGCTGTGAGGCTTTGTTGTATTCGCCTTGCCTGTAGCTTATTTCAGCCTTCCAGTATTTTGCATCGGCGCTTACTGTAGGGTTTACAGGATACGTCGCCACGCGGTCGAGGTATTTTTCCGATTCAGTAAATTTTTCAGCTTGAAAAAGTTCAACTCCGCGATTGTAGGCAACAACTTGATACGCTTCCTTCACTCGATTGTCTTTGTTTTGAATTTTATCGAGCGAGGTCAATGCCTTGTCGTAGTTGCGCGTGCGCATATATACATTGAGCAAGAACTCGTATGCTTCATCGCGGCGTTTGCTGTTGGGGTATTTGTTGAGGTAGTCTTCAAATGCCGTGATAGCTTCGTGGAATGGATTATAGGAAAGTTCGAATGCAAGCTTGGAATAGTTGAATAGTGCGTCTTCCTGAATTTCGGCGTTCGCGTTCATGTCGGCTGCCTCTGAAAATGCGTTGCGGGCATATTCTTTCTGATCTGATTTAAGATAGCATTCACCAAGGTTGTAATATGCTTTTTGGTGAAGTTCGTCGTCGCCCTCCGTACATTTTTTATATTCTGCAATTGCCTTATCCCATTGTGAACTTCGGTGATAAGCATAAGCTAGCTGATAATGATCTTCGCGGGTAATATCATTATCCGTAGCAGCCTTGTGGTAGGCTTCAAGATAGGGTATGGCTTCGGCATATTGCTTTTTCATGCAATGGCTGTCACCGATGATGCGTGAAATTTCAGGAACGCGCTTGGTTGAATTGGCCTCGGCTTGCTTTAAAACACCCGGGCCATAACTAAGCACCTCGTCATAGTTCTTTTGTTTATAATAAATGTAGGTTATGTAATAGGGCACGATTCCTTTGAATGCGGCATCATTTTCCAATTGCTTGAAGCCCTCCAGAGCCACTTGTAAATCATTTTGCTCGTAAGCGATATGGCTGTAGTAATAGATTGAAGCTTTTTGATAATCGCTTTCTACTTGCTTTACTTCCAGAAAGTCCTGACGCGCAGCAGTGGCATTTCCAGTCTCGAATAGGCTATGTCCTCGCTTGTATTTCAGTTCGATTTTGTCGGACGCACTCAAATCTCTCTCGTCCACTTGCTCGAACCATTCAAGAGCCTTTTTGTATTGTTTTTTCTGGTAATTAAAAGTAGCGAGTTCAAAGTATGCGCGCATTTTCCAGGGAGAGTCCGGGTGTTCGATAACAAACTGCTCAAGTCGGTATTCTGCATCCTTGTGAAGCAGATAGAGCGCACAAATGCCACTATAATATTCCGAATTAATGCGTAATGCATGTTGCGGATTTTTTTCCATTCCGATGTATTCCTGGAATTTTTCCATCGCTGCAACATACTTTTCATGATCGAAAAGTTCTAAGGCCTCTCTGTAGAGTTTGGTGTTATCATAGTAGGCAATAGGTGGCTGAGCGTGCATGCGCAAAGCGCTGGCAACAAGGAGAATCAGAAATGCGAACTTTCTCATGGAGTATGCGGCAGTTAATACCAACCCGTGAAATTAACAGCGCTGAACTACTGAGATTTCACATATCGGCAAACTTGCGAACGAGCGAATGTGAAATGTATTTTGTGACGTCGCAATCCAGGAGGTTGGAATGTACGACTTTAACTACGCAAAATTGAAACAATGAAACTATTTACGCGCGCTCAACTCACATCATGGGACTTGGTTACGATGGATCGATATCATCTATCGTCGTCGGAGTTAATGGAGCTTGCAGCCAAGGCTTGCGCCGGGGTGCTAGTTGACAAGGCTCCCGGAAGTCGCTATGTGTTTTTCTGCGGTACCGGCAACAATGGCGGTGACGGCCTTGCCATGGCTCGCCTGCTGAATGAGCAGGAGATTTTAGTCGAGGTATTTGTAGTGGGCAATAGCGCAACCGGGAGCTCAGATTTTAAACTGAACGTGCAGCGCGCAATTGATAGTGATGTACCTATTGAGTTTTTGAATGAAATGCCCAGGGAGCTCGAAATTGAGAAGGATGACATTGTTGTCGATGCTATTTTTGGTTCCGGATTGAACCGACCTATTGAAGGTTGGCGGGCAAATCTCATTAAGGAGATCAATCTTCTTTCGAATCCCATTGTTTCTATTGATATCCCATCGGGGCTAAATGCAGATTTGCTGAGGGAGCAGGATGGTGCAATCATTAACGCAGAGATTACGCTTACGCTTGAAGTGCCTAAACGCGCAATGCTCTTTCCGGAAAATGACAGCTATGTTGGCAAACTGGTCATTATTCCGCTGGGTCTTGATCCTGAATTTGCGGATAATGAGCATTGCAGTTGGATGTTCGTCGATGATTTGGATACCGTTCAATTGCTGCGTCCTCTTGATAAGTACAGGCACAAGGGCACACGAGGGCATGTGCAGGTGATAGCCGGTAGTCGAGGTATGATGGGGGCTGCAATGCTTTCGTGCTATGCAGCTATGCGCACAGGTGCCGGAAAGGTAACTGCGTGTATTCCGAATTGTGGGCTTGAACTTATTCAGACGGCTTTGCCGGAAGTAATTTGCAAGACAGATGTGGGAAGAAATGTCTGTGAGAAATTTGATGTGGCGGAAGGCGCCACTGCTTTGTTAATTGGTCCCGGATGCAGCACGGGTGCGGAGGCAACACAGATGATTGATGATTGGCTGAAGAAATCCCGGCTACCTGTTGTTGCAGATGCAGATGCACTTAACATAATTGCCCGAGAAGGCTGGCTCAATCGGTTGCCGACGGGCTCTATTATTACACCTCATGTGGGTGAGTTCGACCGGTTGTTTGGGACGCATCTTTCCAATTTCGATCGTTTAGAAACCCAAGCAAAAATGTCACATGAATTAAAAATTTGTATTGTTCTAAAGGGTGCTCATACACGAATTACAGCCCCCAACAGTTTTGTGTACATCAACTCAACGGGTAATCCCGGAATGGCCACAGCAGGCAGCGGTGATGTGTTGAGTGGAATGATAAGCAGCCTGCTCGCGCAAGGTTATGAACCTTTAGAAGCGTCTTTGCTCGGTGTGTATTTGCATGGGTTGGCAGGAGATGTGGCTGCGGATGCGCGCGGCATGGACTCCATGATTGCACGAGATATCATCGAGTGCATTGGAGATGCGTTTATACATTTGAGAGGCTATGCTACAAGAGAAGGCTAAAGATTTTCGACACTGCCTTTACCGACGCGCAACACTTCTATTTCATCATTGACGCAACTAATAATAGTTGATGGTTCCAGTCCGCCGGGGCCACCATCAATTACGATGTCTATGAGGTTTTGCCATTTTTCATGAATGAGTTCTGCATCGGTGGTATAATCCAGTATAGCATCGTCGTCGTGTACGGAAGTGGCGACGATTGGATGGCCAAGAGCCTCCACAATGCTTCGCGCAATGGCATTATCAGGAACGCGAATACCTACTGTTTTTTTTCGGTCAGAAAATAGTTTAGGTATAGCCTTGCTTGCTTCCAGAATAAATGTGTAGGGACCGGGCAACACGCTTCGCATGAGCTTGTAAACAGGATTGCTCAATTGCTTGGAATATTCTGTGAGGTGGCTCAAATCGGAACACACCAAGGAAAAGTTAGCCTTCTCCAATTTCACCTTTTTAATGCGCGCCAATTGTTCGAGCGCTTTCGTGTTATGCATGTCGCATCCCATGCTATACACCGTGTCGGTGGGGTAAACGATGATTCCTCCTTTCCGAAGGCACTCCACTACCTGCGCTATTTTTCGCGGGTCCGGGTTGGCGGGATGGATGGGGAGAAGCATGTTAGTGACTAATGAGTAGTGACTAATGAGTAATGACTAATGAGTAGTGACTAATGAGCAGCAGCAAATCATTTGTCACTAATCACTAGTCATTAGTCACTTCCCTCTATTTGGCTGCTTTTGCATGGTCGGCCAGAAACTGAGCGAGACCATTATCCGTAAGTGGGTGTTTCATGAGGGCCACGATAGCGCTCAGTGGTCCTGTCATTACATCTGCGCCAATTTCCGCGCACTTGATGATGTGCATGGGGTGGCGCACGCTGGCGGCAAGAATTTCGGTTTCGTATCCGTAGTTATCATAGATAACTCGAATTTGCTCAATGAGATCCAATCCATCGGTAGAAATATCGTCGAGTCGTCCAATGAAAGGCGATACATAGGATGCGCCTGCCTTTGCAGCAATCAGTGCCTGTCCTGCCGAAAAGACAAGTGTGCAATTGGTGCGAATGCCTTTGTCGCTAAAATATTTGAGGGCTTTCACACCTTCTTTAATCATTGGGACTTTTACCACAATGTTCGGATGTAATTCTGCGAGCTCTTCTCCTTCGGCTACCATTCCGTCAAAGTCGGTAGCAATAACCTCTGCGCTTACATCGCCATCACCCACAATATCGCAAATGGTCTTGTAGTGTTTCATAACGTTGTTCTTGCCTGAGATTCCCTCTTTGGCCATTAGAGATGGATTGGTTGTCACGCCGTCGAGAATTCCCAAATCGTGCGCTTCTTGAATTTGAGCCAGATTGGCCGTGTCGATGAAAAATTTCATGGTAGTAAGATGAGCCGCGAAAGTAGCGTGGCTCTGAGCATGAAAAGACTGATGTTTATCGGATGTCAATAAAATGTGTTCGCTACTCGAAATCGTTTTGGTCTGTATTGCGAACTACGCGAACATTTCCCCCAAGCAGTCCATTGACCAGCGAAATGAATAATGCCAGCATAATTGCTGCCCAAATTCCGTTTATATGAAAGCCATCTACAATTTG
>JAURKF010000318.1 GCA_030831885.1 Flavobacteriales bacterium | reverse complement strand
TCCTCCCAGATCGACGTCAATTTAATAAGTAACTTTTACCTCTATGGAGTTGTAACCTATGGTATCCCCTGGCTTAATCAACTAGGTGTGCAGCGCTCCGGCTATGCAGGCATAGCGCCTCGCTGGGAAACTAAGCGTTTCGAAGCGGCACTGCCAATTTCTCTTTATCAATTCAAACGCCCTCAGGTTGGTTTGTGCTTTCGACTGAACAGCATTGTAATTGGAAGTGACGACTTAGCCGCCCTTCTTTTTAAGACTAAGATTTATGGCGCTGATGTTTACTTCAGCGTGAAGTACACCATTTTCAGGCATTGGAAATGCGGTGCAAAAGCAAAGAGGTTCAATTACAAGCGACGTTCGGGAGGAGAGCCCCCACAGCCATGCCCTACCTGGTAAAACTAACCAGTTCATTTTCAGATTCCCCAATTCACATGATGCTGATTACATTCGCGTCATGTCTGAATCTCCTATCGATGTAAACGATTTTAATGAGATGCGCCCGTATTCGGATGCTGAGCTGCAGGTTGCCATAGAACGCATGGTGCAGGAGCCAATGCTCATCAAAATGATGAAGTGGGTATATCCGGGACTCCGCAAAACTGAAATAATACAGATGTTTCGTGAGATACGCAATGTGCGTCAATTTCAGGAAGAGATAAGTGCTCCTGCGGTAAAGGTTATAACACAGATGACAACGAGCGGGGTTAGTTTCACCAATGAGGCTGACATAGAACCCAGCCATGCCTACCTCTTCATATCGAATCACCGTGATATTATTCTCGATAGTGCGTTGCTGAACGTAAGTCTGATTGAGCGAGGAATTCCAACCACTGAAATTGCTATTGGCGATAACTTGCTCAAGCTTCAGCTGGTGCGCGATATTGTGCGGTGCAACAAGAATTTTATTGTGAGTCGGGATGTCAATGCAAAGGAGATGTTCTATTACTCACTGCGCATGAGTAATTACATCAGGCACACTATTACCGAAAAGAAGACTTCAATTTGGATTGCACAGCGTGAGGGCCGCAGCAAGGACGGTGACGACCGAACAGCAACCGCACTTCTCAAAATGTTTACGCTCAGCTCCGGCAATCATCCTGAAGATAGCCTACACGAACTCAATCTGCGCCCCATGTGCGTGAGTTATGAGTTTGATCCATGCGACTTACTGAAGGCAAACGAGCTCATGCACATCAAGCACTTTGGCAAGTATGAAAAAAAGTCAGGTGAAGATTTTCATTCGATGGTGACCGGCCTCACGGGGCATAAAGGCAAGGTAAACATCTGCGTAGGAAAACCTATGAATGCCGCGTATGATATGATGCGGACAGTTACCAATAAAAACGAGAAGTTTCGAATCTTGAGCGAGGCCATTGATGATGAAATGCACCGCATTTATCACTTATGGCCCAACAACTATATTGCATATGACCTGCTGAATGGAACACGTGAATACAAGGATCGATACTCCAATATTCAGCGAATTGCTTTTGCAAATTATATACGAGGGCATATTCTAAAACTTACACTTGGTAGAAAAAAACTGGGACTGCCGGCGGAAAATCTCAATGCTATCGCCAGGGAGATTTTGTTGCAGATGTATGCAAATCCTGTAATCAATAAAAGAAAAACAGAAGACTCAACCCAAAATCTCCCTTCACTCAGTGAACACGACGCGTAAATCGGTTGGATGGATATTACTGTTCATGGCACTTTCACACATTGCCTTTTCGCAGTGCAATCTCTGCGAAAAATCGGTTGACCGTGTTATCAATGGCGATTTTGAAAATGGTAATACAGGATTTACCAGTTCACTTAATTACGTTACCTTCTTTCCGTTTGTTTGCACACTTTGTCCGGAAAACAATTATGCTGTTGGTAATAACGCCAGTCTTTTTCATAGTGGCTTCAGCGGAAACGATCATACTAATCCTCCTACAGGCGATTTTTTTATTGCCAATGCGCCCGGTCAATCCGGAGTTGCCGTTTGGTGCCAAACTGTGTCCGTTGCTCCTCAAACTACCTATACGTTCACCTTCTGGGCACGCGACATTGCCAATAACAACAATCCACACCCACTGGCCGTCCTGCGTCCATCATTCAACGGTTTTCTTTCGGCCGACTCCCTTTTGGCACAAGGAGGTTGGAACTCTTTATCGGTTGAATGGTTCAGTGATAATTCAACCTCACTTGATATCTGCATCCAAGATTTCCAATCACAAACAGGAGGAAATGATTTTGGTCTTGACGACATTTCACTTACAGCGTGCGAGCCCATCGTGTTATCACAACAGGTATTCGCAGGCAACGACACTACCGTGTGCAGTCGCGATTTAATTACCCTGGGAATAACACCTGCAACCGGCTACACTTATAGCTGGTCAGATTCTGATGCTCTGTCCTCCACTTCCGTTGCCAACCCGCAATTTGAAGCGAATAACACTACCGGAATCCCTATGGAATATGAGCTCGTGGTAACACGCGATTCCGCAGGAGTGGGATGCACGGCAACGGATACAATTTCGCTGGTCGTTTTACCTATGAACGAACTGGAACTTGGCGAGGACATAGTGATTTGCGCCGGAGATAGTGTTCCGATTAATTGTGGAATCTGGGACAGCATACTATGGTCCAACGGCGCTGCAGCTTCGGAGATTATTGCATCTGCTGGAGAATTTTCTGTTG
>JAURKF010000317.1 GCA_030831885.1 Flavobacteriales bacterium | reverse complement strand
TGCCCAGGGAACACACGGATACAACTGGGGTCAGCGTATAGACCCATTTACAAATCAGTTTGCCAGTTCACGCATACAGAGCAACAACTTCGGAATTGCTACCAGTATGAATCTTTTCGGTGGCCTGCGGCAAGTAAATACACTCAAGCAAGCGGGACTTAACACCGAAACTTCTAAATGGGACTATGAAAAAATGCGAAACGATGTGGCACTTAATGTCGCGTCGGCCTACCTGGCAGTAATCATCAATAAGGAGTTTATGGACATCGCCAGGCAAACCCTCGATGGTACAGATCGACAGATAAAACGTATGGAAAAATTGGTTTCCGCCGGTCAAATGGCTATAAGTAACCTCAACGAAATGCAGGCACAACTCGCCTCGGATAATGCCTCATACGTGGCCGCCGAAAACAACTATCGGTTATCGAAACTCTCTCTATTGCAGCTGCTTCAACTCGATGCCAACACCTTGGATCAATTCAATATCGCGGTTCCAAAAATTGAAGATATAGAACAATACAGCCTGCTCGCCAATCCCGAAATTGCAGTGCAAGCAGCATTAGCAAATTTTCCCGAAGTAAAAGGTGCAGATACACGCGTGGCTAGCGCATCATTAGGTAAAAAAATAGCAGCCTCTGGTTATTATCCCAGTCTAAATGCTAGTTTTTCCTATGGAACCGGTTATTCCGGAGCGGCCAGAGTGCTTACCGGTAATCCGGACACACTGGCATTCCCCATCGGAACTGTGCTGGGAACAGGCGAGCTTGTAACCTCTATCCCTCAGCTTGTATATGCTACCGATGATTATCAAACCAAAGCCTTCAACAAGCAATTGCAGGATAACGTGAACCGATCATTGTTCTTCTCCCTCAATATCCCGATATTTAATGGCTTTAGCACATACACAGGAGTAAAGCGCGCCGAAATCAACTTGCGTCAAGCTGAATTGCAGAGAGAACAAACACGACAACGCATTACCCAAAGCGTTTATCAGGCCTATTATGATGCCCAAGCTGCATTAGCTAATTATTATGCGTTCAAAACAACCGTTGCCGCAAGCCAGAAGGCCTTTCAATGGTCAGAGCTTCGCTACGAACAAGGCGCAAGCAACATCACGGAATATACCGATGCGCGTATGCGCATGGAAATAGCACAAGCCAATTTCACTCGAAGTAAATACGACTACGTATTCAAATTAAAAGTGCTCGACTTCTACCAGGGCAAGTCCATCACATTGAAACTATGAACAAGAAACTAAAGCGCATCCTCATTATCGTTGGCATAATCGCTGTTGCCGGTGTCGTCTATCGTGTTACAACGGGTAAAAAAGACATTACAGAAGTAACTACCGAAAAAAGTTCTTTCCGAAACATCACCGAAACAGTATCGGCAAGTGGTAAAATTCAACCGGAATCGGAGGTGAAAATTCAATCAGAGGTTTCCGGACAAATTGTTGAGCTGCCGGTTAAAGAAGGAGATTTAGTGCAGAAGGGACAATTGCTTGTGAAGATTAATCCTGACTTATACACCTCGGCCTACAACCGCGCCGAAGCAGCTCTAAATAGCTCTAAGAGCAACCTGAGTAGCGCTAAAGCACGACTTGCGCAAGCCGAGGCACAATTCAACGCTACAAACCTGAACTACCAACGACAAAAAAAACTTTACGACGACAGTGCTATTTCCAAAGCAGAATTCGAGAATATCACCAGTCAATTTGAAACCTCAAAAGCAGAAGTAGAAGCCGCACGAGAAAGTATTCACAGTGCTGAATTCTCCATTCAAAGTGCAATGGCAAGTGTTAATGAGGCTACCGATAACCTAAAGCGCACCACCATTCTAGCACCCATGACCGGCACCGTGACAGCTCTCAACAAAGAACTCGGAGAAACTGTATTAGGAAACAATATGATGAGCGGCGATGTAATCATGAATATTTCCGCTTTGGCATTTATGGAGGTAAATGTTGAGGTGAACGAAAGTGATATTGTTCGGGTGCATGTCAACGACACAGCGATAGTAGAGGTGGATTCATACAAAAACGAAGCGTTCAAAGGAATTGTAACCGAAATCGGAAACACCGCACTAAATGCTGTGGGCGACCAAATGAACCTAAATCAGGTAACTAATTTCTCGGTGAAGATTCGTGTGCTGCCCGAATCCTACGCACATCTGATGTCCGGTAAGGGCGAAAACTATTCGCCCTTCAAACCCGGAATGAGCGCCACAGTTGAAGTTATTACTGAAAAGTCGGACCATGCGCTATCCATTCCAATTAAAGCTGTAGCCTCACGCGACGATACTACATCAGCTTCACTACTCGACAAAATCAGTGACAACCAACTGGATGAAAATCTACCCGAAGAACCTTACACTGTAGTGTTCGTGCGTAATACCCAAACCGATTTGGCCGAAATACGGGTAGTACAGACAGGCATTCAAGACGATAAGTTTATCCAGATTACGCAGGGGATTTCAGAAAATGAGGAAATAATAACCGGACCCTACGAAATTGTAGCCCAGAAGCTGAAGCCCGGAGACCATGTCAAAGTGCGATCGAATTCAACCGAAGAAAAAAGCCAATAAAGCCCCATGCCATTTGTGTTGATGCTGGAAACATCCAGTAAAAACTGCTCCGTTGCATTGGCCGACGAGCGAGACATTATCGCTCATCGCTCTTCATCATCTGAACACTTCGTGCATGCAGAGCAGTTGCATTGTATGCTCGATGAAATTAAAATTGAATGCTCAATGCAATGGCCCTTAATTTCAGCCATTGCTGTGAGTCGCGGACCCGGATCGTACACCGGCCTGCGTATAGGAGTAAGCGCTGCTAAAGGACTTTGTTTCGCTTTGAATATTCCACTTATTGCAATAGACACAACGCAAATTTTGGCGGATTACGCCGTATCACTGCACACCGACGCCGGAGTTGTGCTGCCCCTAATTGATGCACGAAGAATGGAAGTATATTCGGCACAGTTTGACGGAAAGGCTAAGCGCCAAAGTTCGGATTCAGCAGTGATTATCGATAAAAGTACATTTGCTCAGTTTGATGCGGACCAACTCGTCTTGGTGGGTGATGGAGTTGAAAAATGCTCTACCCTAATCGATGCGCGCGTGCGTGCGTGCTCCATTATGCCGGATGCGACTATGATGTATCAGCGTGCAATACGTTTATTCCAAGAAATGAAATTCGAAAACTTGGCATACTTCGAGCCCTTTTATCTGAAAGAATATATACCGGGGTCATCCGGCAAAAGTGTTCTATGAGCACCCTATCTTCGCGCTATGCTTCGCATGGGTATTCGATTTTTAATTCTGACACTTACTCTCGCCGGTTGTCGCGACAACCAGCTCTCTCGTGTACCAGATGTTCCGGTCAACATTGCTATTAATATTAACCAACCTGCCTTTTTCGACCTAACGGTGCCTTCCGGTTGGGTATATATTACAGGGGGATCGCGCGGAATAATCGTTTATCGCAAAAGCATGGATGAATTTATCGCTCTTGAACGCCACAGCCCCTATCAGCCAGAAGACAATTGCGCTGTGGTGGTTGCTGATGATAACATTATCATCAGCGATCCATGCTCCGATTCCCAATGGCTCATTATGGATGGAACGATTGTGCAAGGTCCAACTGCATTTGCTCTAAAAACCTATTATACCAGCTACTCCAATTCTATTCTGACCATCACCAACTAAGGTGTCGTTCATAATTTTCAGAAGGCAATCACGCTAATTATCATCACTCTTTCTCAGTCATTTTTTCCATAAACGAGACCTCAATGTGAAATCGCCCTCTACCAATGAACCTTCCATTGGACGCGGCTTACAGCATTTTAAATAAGTTGTAACCTTTTCTATTTCGGAGCGTAGAACAAACAAATTCGTTAGCCATGTTTCGTAATCACTTCCTTTTTGCTGCACTCTTGGGTATCTCATTATTGACGAGTTGTATCATTCCAAGTGTGCGGAATGAACGCAAAGAATTGGACCTTCAGAGAAACGACTCTCTTTTTGTTATAGATGAGGGTGATTTCCATTTTCAATTGGTGCTCCCAAAAGATTTGATGATAACCAACGAGCCGGCCATTCATATATCACACGATCAAACGACACTTCACATCACATGCGGAGAAGACTTTCAAGTAGTGGTCACCATGCCTTCAAGTGCGAAGTCGGCAAACACCATTGGAAGTGGCCAGGATGGTGTGTTTACCCACAAAATGATTGATTGTGAGGACGAGTCGTGCGTTTATAAGCGAATGCTGCCCGACGGTAGCTCATTCGATTATGGCCTGTATCAATTAACAACAATAGGAAAAACCACCTATGTTTTTCAATCTGCTCCGGAGGGCGAATTCGACTTGAGTTCTGTTATGCGAATGAAGCTGGCTCTCGCCTCCGTGAAAATCTAGGCTTCAAAACTTTCGTATTACAGCGGATTGTTTACATTCGTATCTCATACTGTTTGCTAAACCTTCCCGACATGAAGTTTATTCTCACCCTCGCCTTGTGTTTTCTTATTACCTCTTCAGTTTTGGCTGAAGTCGTTATCATTAGTGGTATTTACCAAGGAAAAGATTTATATGTCAAAAATCCAATGACAGCTGATGGCGGCGGTTATTGCGTTTATTCAGTGCTTGTAAATGGGCAGGAAACGAAAGACCAACTGAACTCAGCTTCATTCGCCGTTGACCTCGCTATCTGGCAAATCAAGATTGGAGATCCACTGGAAATTGTTCTCCGCTGTAAAGAAAATTGCGAAGTGAAAATTCTAAACCCCGAAGTAATATACCCCAGCAGTACGTTTAACATAACGGCATGTGCCATTAGTCCTACCGGTGGATTAGAATGGAAAACAGAAAAGGAAAACACCTCTCTCAATTTTGTCATTGAACAGTTTCGCTGGAACAAATGGATGAAGGTGGGTGAAGTGAAAGGCAAGGGTAAACCCGAAGAATGTATCTATAACTTTCCGGTTAATCTGCATAGCGGCACCAACACCATTCGCATCTACCAAATGGACTACAAGGGCCAGCACACATCGAGCGAGTATAAGGTGGTTAGTGCTACTCCAGAAGTGAAAATAAAATCTCCTAAAATTTCCAACAGCATCGATTTTACCGCAATTACCGATTATGAAGTAGTGAGCGAATTCGGAACCATGGTTACGTTGGGACGAGGTGCATCGATTGATGCCTCCAAGTTTACCAAAGGAAAGTATTTCGTGAACTACGACAACAAGGTAGGAGCTATTGTAGAGAAGAAGTAGGAGTATGCTGCGCAAAATCGAACATATCGGCATAGCCGTAAAGGATCTGGAAGCTTCCAACAAAATTTTCGAAGATGTCTTGGGATTAGCTCCCTACAAGCAAGAGACAGTAGAAAGTGAGTATGTCATAACCTCTTTTTTTCAAGTAGGAGAAAGTAAAATTGAACTGCTACAGGCCACTGCGCCCGATAGTGCAATTGCCCGTTTTCTGGAAAAAAACAAAGAAGGAATTCATCACATCGCATTCGACGTGGATGACATTTACTCGGAAATTAATCGACTCAAATCAAAAGGTTACACGATGATTCACGATGTACCGAAAGAAGGAGCTGACGGAAAAATTATCGCTTTCATGCATCCAAAATCAAGCAATGGAGTGCTCGTCGAATTGTGTCAGGACCGCTTTAAAAAGTGAAAAAAGCCTTTTTTCTTTCGCTTCATTTTGCGCGCCTCGGGTCCAAACAAATCGTTTTCCTTATGCTTTCCGGATTTAGAAACATCTACCTTTTGAGTGGGCTTATCCGGACACTTTTGAGGAGGTGCCTTGGTGAGCCACTGTATGCGTAGCGTAAGAAGAATCGGACGATAGCGGCCTGAGAAGTAAGGCAATGTAGCTTGAAGTCCCTCCCACTTATGGAGATTGAGAATCGGAATTTCTATCGCCGGAAGAATGAAGATCCCGGGCTCGGGCTTCCATCCAATTCCCAACCTATAATGCATCTGCACAGGTAATGCGACCGGATATTGCCACTGAACTCCGAGCGGGCCATCACCTCCGCGATTTCCAAATAAGCGAAAATCTACATTCAGCCCGAGTGAGTTCTGCAACCACCATCTATTGTGCAGCATGATTACATTGTTCAAGTTACCAAACGCACTTAAGTAACTATCCGAGAAAGCGGCATGCGTTACGGTTGAAACGAACGCATTACCTGAGCTAACCAACCCGGAAAAATCTTCCGTGCCTCTTAGCATCTTATAACTCAGGCCATAATCGACATGATCGATAGGACCGCCGTGCTCCCAAAAATGATGTCGCCCCACTTGAAAGCACAAACCATTTTGACCATCGCGAGAAAAATCACCGCTGTAAAGTGTATCATCCGATAGATCATATCCTGTCAATTGCTCATTACGGGGAAAAGGCATCGTGAATGACAAACCGGGAGAAATAAACCAACCCTTATTGCTGAACTCACCTCCCGGCACGAACAAAGGGCGCAAACTGCGCTGTGCGTTTAATCCGAATGATATCGACAATAAAAGAAGGCACAAACATTTTCGCATGACTGAAAACTAACGATGAAAAGAATACGGAAAAATTGCGAGAAAGGATATTTATAACCTCTACGTGTGAATGTCCAGTAATTGAAGCATTTTATTCTCCACCTCCTCTGAATCCCACTTGGTCTCGATATCCTGCATCTCCATCACACGATCCATAATCTGTTGCTGCCGGAATCCATTCTGCAAAGCATCGTTGTAAGGAGTATGCGAGAACGAAACTTGCTCATAGAGCGATTTCCACAAATGCGGATACTTCGAACTAAATCGGCCCTCAATTCTTTTCTGTAATAAAAAGTCTTTATCGGCGGTCTTATCGCGCATCTCGATATAATTATTCAACGCTAGCTGAAGAATTGCATCACCCGAAGGTTTGCGGATACGGGTGTACTCAGGCATTACCTTATCAAAATCATCGTAGTATT
>JAURKF010000316.1 GCA_030831885.1 Flavobacteriales bacterium | reverse complement strand
GGTTCGGAACTGAAAAACAACATCAAGGAATATTGGTGGAAGGCCATGACCCGTCTGCACGAGAACATCGTGGGCATCGATGCGGCCATCTTCATGCACCCAACCACCTGGAAGGCCAGCGGGCACGTGGATGCATTCAACGACCCGCTCATCGACAACAAAGACTCGAAGAAGCGCTACCGCGCCGATGTGCTGTTGGAAGACTACATCAAGAAGCTCGAAGCCAAAAACGACAAGGAGGTCGACAAGGCGAAGAACAAGTTTGGCGATGCTTTCAACGAAGAACAATTCCGCGCAACCAACCCCAATGTGTTGCGCAATCAGGAGAAAATAAACAACGTGGAAGGCCGCATGAAGGCTGCTCTCGAAGCTTCAGATTTGGTAGGCCTGAAGCAGCTCATCGAAGACCTTGAGATAGCAGATCCTGAGACAGGTTCTCGCAACTGGACCGAAGTGCGTCAGTTCAATCTGATGTTCTCGACCGAACTCGGCTCTGTAGCCGGAGATGCGGCCACCATTTACCTGCGCCCCGAAACAGCGCAAGGTATTTTCGTGAACTTCCTCAATGTGCAGAAGAGCGGACGTATGAAGATTCCGTTTGGTATTGCACAAATCGGAAAGGCGTTCCGCAATGAGATTATCGCGCGTCAGTTCATCTTCCGCATGCGCGAGTTTGAGCAAATGGAGATGCAGTTTTTCATCAAGCCCGGCACCGATGGCGAGTGGTACAACTACTGGAAAGATGCGCGCATCAACTGGCACAAGGCCTTGGGCATGGGCAACGAGAACTACAAGTTTCACGACCACCTGAAGCTGGCGCACTACGCCAATGCGGCTTGCGATATCGAGTTCAACTTCCCGATGGGCTTCAAGGAGCTCGAAGGAATTCACTCACGCACCGATTTCGACTTGGGCAACCACGAGAAATTCTCGGGAAAAAAATTACGCTACCACGAAACGGAAAGCGGCGAGAGCTATGTGCCGTATGTCATCGAAACTTCGATAGGTCTCGATCGCATGTTCCTTGCAACGCTTACCTACGCCTACACGGAAGAGACGTTGGAAGACGGATCCGAGCGCGTAGTGTTGCGCATACCGCCGGCATTGGCACCCGTGAAAGTAGCGGTGTTGCCGTTGCTCAACAAAGACGGTTTGCCCGAGAAGGCGCGAGAAATTGTAGATCAATTGAAGCTCTATTTCAACCTGCAATACGATGCGAAAGACGCTATTGGTCGTCGTTATCGCCGCCAAGACGCCATCGGCACACCGTATTGCATCACCATCGACCACGATACGCTGAACGACAACTGCGTTACCATCCGCGAGCGCGACAGCATGCAGCAAGAGCGCGTAAGCATCGACCGCGTAAGGGAGATTGTGGAAGCGAAGGTGAGTATGAATGTGTTACTTGGGAAGCTGGTGTAGAAGGGCGAGGTTGAGACACAAGGCATAGGAGTTTAAATAGCCCACGATTTTAATCTTGGGAATTAGAAAAGATTTCTTCATTTGATTTTGGACCCCACGATTAAAATCGTGGGCTGTTCACCAAGTTCAGCGAATGCGAGAGTTTACGAGTAGCGAACCCCAACCAAGCCCTGAAATTACTTATATATTTTTCGGTTCAAACCGAAAAAAACCTATATATTTTTCGGGTTTTATATCTTGTTTAATATCTTTGTGGCATGATTAACAGGGATTTAACCCAAATCGTAACAGAATTACGAAAAAAGGGCAAGGCGATCGTCATTACCGGCCCTCGCCAGGTAGGAAAAACCACCTTGTTGAAGTCGCTTTTCGGCAGTGCAAAAAACGTGTTATGGCTCGATGGGGATGACTCTACTATTCGAGAGCGATTGAAAAATGCAGGCGCGGCGTATTTGAAAACGCTGGTAGCCGGTAATCAAATCGTCGTCATCGACGAGGCACAGCGCATTGAGGACGTTGGACTCATCGGTAAACAGCTAGTAGATCAGATGCCCGATGTTGAATTATTCATCACGGGTTCTTCTGCACTCGAGTTGTCGGGCATGACCAACGAACCCATGACGGGTCGCAAATGGTCGCTGCAACTCTATCCGTTGAGCTTTCGCGAAATGTTGCGGCATCAAGGATTGATAGATGAAGTGTCGCATCTCAAGCAGCGATTAATCTATGGCTACTATCCGGAAATCGTTGTGCATGGCGGCCGAGAGGAGCGCCGACTGAAAGAGTTAAGCGAAAGCTATTTGTACAAGGACATCTATGCCATTGAGAAAATTCAGAAGCCTGAAAAGTTTGAGCGCTTGCTGAAACTGCTCGCATTTCAAATCGGGCAGCAAGTATCGAATCATGAATTGGCTATCAATACAGGCCTAGACGTGTCAACGGTTGAGCGATACGTTGATTTATTAGAGAAGGCCTTCGTTGTTTTTCGAGTGCCAAGCTTCCAACGCAACAAGCGCAATGAGTTGAAGAAGTCGCGCAAGATTTATTTTGTAGACAACGGTATGCGCAATGCCATCATTGAGCAGTGGAGTTCTGTGGATATGCGTGCGGATGCAGGCATGCTCTGGGAGAACTGGGTGATGAGTGAGCGGCGAAAACTCATCAATAATGAGCAAGCGAGTGTGAGTACTTACTTCTGGCGAACCACCGCCCAACAAGAAGTTGATTTGATTGAAGAGTCGGCGGCAGGGCTAAAAGCTTTCGAGTTTAAATGGAACGAAAAGGCTAGAGGAGCTGTTAGCACTGCGTTTACAAGCGCATATCCTGAAGCGACAACGAACTTGATAACACCGAAAAACTTCGAAACGTTTTTGATGGAAACCTGATCGTCATTTGTCCCACGATTGAAATCGTGGGCTGTTCAACGCACCTCTATGCATGTAATCACACGCACGCTTACGCGTAATCCGTCATTCGTAATCTGTAATCGTGAACGAGCAACGCACTGCAGTGCGTTGCTGCCCGGATATTCGTTAAGGGTTTGTCGTGATGATTAATTGCCGACCTCTGACATGAATTTAATCCGCATCAAACGCAAAGGCTCTTCTTCATAGTCGCCATCGAAATACTCTTCTGCGGCGCGGATTTCATCGGTTTCCGATTGCATGAAATACTCCATGATTTCATCTTGCTGGTCGTCGTCGAGTTCTTCGTCAATAAAGTATTGGATGTTGAGCTTGGTCCCCGATGAGACGATGGTTTCCAATTCGTGAATAAGATCGCCCATGTTTTTGCCAAGACCTTTTGCGATATCAGGAAGCGGTATACGCTTATCAATATTCTGAATGATCTGCACTTTTTGCAGACTCTTCGTGCCGGTCGACTTCACTACGAAATCGATGGGCCGCTCAATCTCATTTTCTTCTACATAGTGCTTGATGAGGTCAATAAAAGGTTGACCGAACTTCTGAGCTTTGCCTTTTCCGACTCCACCAATCTGAGCAATCTCATCGAGTGTGATGGGGTATTGCGTGCACATTTCTTCCATTGCCGGATCTTGCACTACCACATAGGGGGGAATGCCTTTTTCCTTCGCGATGCGCTGGCGCAAATCCTTCAGCATCTTGAACAATGTCTCATCCACTGCGCCACCGCCTTGTTTTGGAATGATTAAATCGTCTTCATCGGTTTCACCGATTTCAACTTCTTTCACTACCATAAATGGCTGTGGCTTTTTCATAAAGGCTTTACCTACCTCTGTTATCTTGAGCGTGCCATACGTTTCGACTTCCTTTGCAACAAGCCCACGCACGTACATCTGGCGCACAATCGCATTCCAGAATTTTTCGTCGTGTTCTTTGCCTTCACCAAAGAACTTACTCTGATGCCCCTTATAAGTTGTAACTTCTGAATTCTTGATTCCCGCGATGACCTTACAGATAAAGGCTGCCTTGTGCAACTCTTTGAACTCGGCGATGCATTCCAAAATCATCTTCACTTCTTCGCTTCCGTCGAATTGTTCTTTCGGACTGCGTGAGTTGTCGTCCATGCCGGCTCCCTCACCATTCACGGGATCCCATTCTTCTCCGAAGTAGTGCAGCAGGTATTGGCGGCGGCTCATAGAGGTTTCTGCATAGGCAATTACTTCTTGTAAGAGCAACATGCCCACTTCTTGTTCAGCAACCGGCTTGCCTTGCAAAAACTTCTCGAGCTTTTCAATGTCTTTAGGCGAATAGAAAGCGACACACACCCCTTCACCACCGTCGCGACCTGCGCGTCCGGTTTCTTGGTAGTAGCTCTCGAGACTTTTCGGAATGTCGTGGTGAATCACAAACCGCACATCGGGTTTGTCGATACCCATACCAAAGGCAATCGTAGCGCATATTACATCTACATCTTGCATTAGGAATTTGTCCTGCACCTTACTACGCTGATTGCTGTCCATACCGGCATGATATGGCAATGCCTTGATACCATTTACCTGCAACAGCTCTGCAATCTCCTCAGTTTTCTTCCGGCTAAGGCAGTAAATGATTCCACTCTTGCCGCTGTTGGCTTTGATGTATTGAATGATTTGTTTGCCTACGTTGTTCTTTGGGCGAATTTCATAAAATAGGTTGGCGCGGTTGAAGGAAGCCTTGAACAGCTTCGCGTTTAACATGCCGAGGTTTTTCTGAATGTCCTGCTGTACTTTCGGTGTTGCTGTTGCTGTGAGCGCCATAATGGGGCAGTCGGCAATCTGCTCGATGATGGGACGAAGGCGACGATACTCCGGGCGGAAGTCGTGACCCCACTCTGAGATACAGTGAGCCTCGTCAATAGCAACGAACGAAATTTTTACACCACGGAAAAATTCAACGTTTTCATCTTTATTGAGCGATTCGGGGGCTACATACAATAGTTTGCATTTGCCAGAAAGAATGTCGCTTTTTACTTGGTTAATCTCCGTTTTATTCAGGGATGAGTTGATGAAGTGCGCTATTCCATCGGTTTCGGAGAACCCGCGCATGGCATCTACCTGATTTTTCATTAGAGCAATGAGTGGAGACACCACGATGGCTGTTCCTTCGAGCATCAAGGCGGGTAGCTGGTAACAAAGTGATTTACCCCCGCCGGTCGGCATGATGACGAATGTATCATTGCCCTCGAGTACCGAGTTTACCACTCCTTCCTGTAGGCCTTTGAAATTATTGAATCCAAAAAAATGCTTCAGCGCATCTTTTGGTGAAAGTTCGGTTAGTGTATGCATATAGATACAGGTTTCTCTGGTCTCTTGCTTTAAGTTTTAAACTACCCGGGTATCGGTTGAAATATCCCGGGACGACCCCCCTTGAAAAAAAGGGAAGCGAATGTAGCATTGAATTCGCGAACAAAAAAATCTTTTTTCGCTTGTGAAGAAAGCCTGAAATACTTGATTTTATTGGGTTTTAGGATGAGGTCGTTTATTTACAATAAAATAGTGAATGAGAGTTTTGTTCAATGGTCGGAGCACACGATAATAATTGAACCGGTTTGATTGATTCGACAAAAGCCGCAAAGAGTGCATCTTTGCGACAAGATTTTTTCATGGGCAAAAAACAATCAACGATAATTACATCTGCAATGCGCACCCTTCAGCTTGAAGGAGAGGCTTTATTGCATCAGTGTAATTCAATAGATAGTCGTTTTGAGCAAGTGGTAAAATTGCTTTTGCGCAGCAAGGGAAGGCTGGTGGTTACGGGAATCGGAAAAAGTGGAAACATTGCGCAAAAAATGGTAGCCACTCTAATTAGCACAGGTCAACCTGCTGTTTTTATGCATGCGGCTGATGCAATTCATGGTGATCTTGGTACGATTCAAAAACATGATTGCGTGTTGTGTATTTCGAAAAGCGGCGATTCTCCGGAAATTAAAATGCTTGCACCATTAGTAAAGAGTATGGGGATACCCCTCATAGCAATGGTTGGAAATGAAAAGAGCTTTCTCTTCAGGCATGCTGATCACGTGTTGTTTACACCCATTTCGGCTGAGGCCTGCCCCAATAATTTGGCACCTACTGTTAGCACAACGGTGCAGTTGGCCATGGGCGATGCGCTGGCTGTAGCTCTTATGGAACAGCGTGGATTTACCGCCGGCGATTTTGCAAGGGTTCATCCTGGAGGTGCCCTGGGAAAGAAACTATATACGCGAATTGGTGATCTTGTTGGAACTGATGCCAAACCCGCGGTTACTGTATCGACCCCTGTGCGAACTGTTATTGTAGAGATTAGTTCGAAGCGATTGGGCGCGACTGTTGTGCTCGACAGGACGAATGTTGTAGGAGTAATTACAGATGGTGATATCCGTCGAATGCTCGAGAGCCGGAATGACATTGGCAAATTGAAAGCCTCAGACATCATGGGTAAATCACCTAAAACCATCGAGTCAACCGCTCTTGCCGTAGAGGCTTTTCAAGTAATGGAAAAGCACAATATCACAACTCTTATTGTCCTTGAAAAAGGCAAATACAAAGGCATTGTTCATTTACACGACATCCTGAAGGAGGGGATTTTTTAATGGTGGCCGAACAACCTAAAGATATGTCTTTCCTTGAACACCTCGAAGAGCTGAGGCGCCGACTATTCTGGTCGGTCATTGGCGTTATTGTGGGGATAATTATTGTGGTTATTTACCACGACTTTGTGGTTGACGAACTCATTATGGGTCCGCGAAAGCCCGACTTTGTGACCTATCGTGCATTTTGTCATTGGTCCCACGCTATGGGGCTCGATGATCAATTGTGCCTTGATCCCCCCAACCTCAAGTTGCAAAGCACCACAATGGGTGGCAACATGAACGCTGATATAATGGTATGCATCGTAAGCGGTCTTATTTTGGCTTTTCCTTTTGTGGTATGGCAGTTTTGGAGATTTATCCGCCCTGGCTTAAAAAGCAAAGAAACGAACGCTGTTAGAGGCATTGTCTTCTATATATCGCTCCTCTTTTTTTCAGGAGTTTTGTTTGGCTACTACCTGTTAGCTCCGCTGAGTATTCAGTTTTTGGCTAATTACACGTTTGGGGATGTAGAGAATAACCCAACGCTGTTGTCATACTTAAAGTTGACAACCTCACTTGTATTTGGAACCGGGCTTGTATTTCAGCTACCTGTCGTGATTTATTTTCTAAGTCGGCTAGGTGTTGTTACCGCCGCCTTCTTGCGCAAGTATCGAAAGCATGCATTCGTGGTGAACCTTATTGTTGCGGCAGTAATTACCCCCCCTGATGTTACCAGCCAGATACTCGTTTCGCTTCCCATTCTGCTGCTGTATGAGCTGAGTATTATCGTTGCCGCCCGCGCTGAAAAACGTGCGGCGGGGTAGGGAAATCAATTTCTGTTTTGTATCATCTGTGTATGTTCGCTGTGTTTTTATATTTGGCGACCAATTAATTGACCTTTAAAATCACAATTCAATGAAGAAAATTTACTCATTTGCTCTTGTAATGTTGAGCTGTGTAGTAGCCCAGGCTCAAAGCAGCATGGCTCCTGCTCCACGCAAAGTGCAGTACCAAGAGTTTCAAAACCGCAACAACAGCGGGGCTGTAAGCACAGACCGCGACATCATCTGGCAAGATGATTTTTCTGCACCATCCAACTGGATTATCGCTCATGATGGAACATTTAATTCCGATTTCGAAATCGGGACGGGATTAGTTAGTGCCGGGCAATACGGAACACCCGCTATTGAGAGCACCACCGCAGGAAATGGTTACGCTATGTACAATTCGGATGGTTTCAACAACTCTGCTGGCGTAGCGTATGAGCAGCCTCATATTACTACAGCTACTCCTATCGACCTTTCAGCTTATCCCAACGTAATTCTTGAGTTCCAAACTCAGTACCGCCGTTTCACGGATGAGCAAACATGGTTGGTAATCAGCACTGATGGCACTTTCCCAACACTCGATGATCCTACGTTGGACATTAGCGGAATTCCTGGCGTTTACCGCGTTTGGGAAGATGGCGAATTAACCCAAAGCGTTTCTCCCGGTAACCCAACTGTGCGTAGCTTCAACATCAGCGAAATTGCCGGTGGTGCCTCTCAGGTATGGGTGCGCTTCCAGTTTACTGGTATTTGGGGATATGCTTGGTATATCGATGATGTACAGATTTATGAGCAGTATCAGCACGATGCTAAAATCTTCAATGCATATGTTTCTTCTACAGGAACAGGCGAAGAGTATGCTCGCATTCCACAAAACCAACTTCCTGCTGAAATGAATGTAGGTTGTATGGTAAAGAACCTTGGATATGAGGCTATGACAAACGTAATTGTTAGCGTTGATATGGACGGAACAGTTAATACCTTCACACAAGCCGAACTTCTTCCAGGTGACACTATGTTGGTAGATGACTATGTAGCCACAGCCGCTGCTTTGGGTCTGCATAATGTAAATTATTCTGTGACAAGCGACCAAACAGCAACGGATGGTGACCCATCAAATGATGCTGCGCTGCGTTACTACGAAGTAACAGCACCTACCGGAATTTATTCAATGGACGGCATCGGTGTGCATCCTGCAGGTACTGAAGTATTCAGCTCTTTGGGTACAAATAGTTTCACCGACAATGCTGATGAAATTATGTGCATGACTTACTATGAAATTGAAGAGTCGGCGAATCTGATCAGCGTGCGCGTAGAGCTTACCAGCACTACAGTAGCAGGTGGTGACATTCTTATTCAAGTTCACGATACACTTGATATTTTCAGCGATGTTGTAGATAACGCGCTGGGCTATAGCGAGCAGTACACCCTTACTGAGGCTGATGTTGCGGCCGGTTTCGTAAACATTCCATTGGTTGATCCATTGACACTTGATCCAAACGGATACTACGTTAGTGCTGCATTATTCAGCAACGGAAATGCAAACGACATTCGTATTCTGGATGATTTGACAGTACCACAGCCCGGTGGTGCAAGCTTGATTTATCTGCCTAGCGATGGAACCGTTTATTCGAATGGTAACGCGTTTGCAATCCAATTGAACTTCGATCCAACGTCATCCGTGGAGGAAGAGGTAGTCGCTGAATTGGAAGGTGTTAACATCTATCCAAATCCGGTTGCTAATGGCATCATCACTATTGCTACCAACCAGCGCGAAAACTTCTCAGTAGAGGTTTTCGATAGCGTAGGAGCATTGGTTGAAACCAAGCGTTTTAACATGAACACTACAGTTGATGTGTCTGCATTGGCAAAAGGAGTTTACACCGTGCGTGTAAATTCGGCCAACGCTTCAACTACACAGCTTGTGACCGTTCAATAATATTAGGTTAATTCCTATTCAAAAGCCGTCCTCCTAGAGGGCGGCTTTTTTATTTAATGCTCAAGTAGGAAGGGAACTTGCGCGTGTGATGGTATGTAAAGTGCAGAATGTCTTAATTTCACCGCTGAAAAATCCAATAATTGCATGAAACAAATTTTTACCTTGTCTATGGTGTTGTTGTCTGCCACAGTTGCATTGGCACAGCATAAATCTATTAGCACAGCTCGCCCGCGCACAGGAGAAGTGCCTCGTGTCGCAACAGCTGAAGAGACTGAACGCGCTCGTTTTGAAGGATCGCTTTCGCTCTCTTCCTTGCAGGTGAGCGCAAATCGCGATGTGTTCAATGAAGACTTCAGCAATGGCTTGTTGGGTCAAGGAACCAATGGCGCCTGGACATTCGAAGACACCGGTGGTAACTCTATTTGGATGATGGCAGATGCAAACAGTCCTGCAGGAGCTTATTCTGATCCGGGTCAGGCTCTGAATTCATCAACAGCAGATAATGGTTGGGTAATTTTTGATGCAGATTTTTATCAGGGTGGTGAAATTACTGCAACCAACCCGGCAGAAGATGTAAGTGGTTACCTTATCTCTCCCCCTGTTGACTTCAGCTCGGCCGCCAGCGTTATTCTCGAGTTTCAGCAAGCGTTCCGTTATTGCTGTGCCGATGATAAACCATTTGTATTGGAGGTAAGTAATGATGGGGGATTGTCATGGACAGTATATGATGCAGCGCCTTCTTTTAATGGTGGGGCAAACGATGCTTCAGCAAATCCATTGGTAACAACAGTTGATATTTCAGCGGCAGCAGCCGGACAGAGCTTTGTTATTTTCCGCTTCGGCTGGCAGCCCAATGGTAATTCAAGTCACTCGCACTATTTCTGGGGAATCGATGATATACGCGCCTATGAAAATCCGATTCAAAACGATCTACGTGTATTGCAAGTAACTAACGGGGACATTTTCGCCGACTATGAATATCGTTGCCTTGCACTTGAACAGGCAATTGATCCATCCATGGGTGGATTGGTAATCGGAACCATGTATGAAAACCTGGGAACTATTACTCAGAATGCTATTGTAACTGCAGAAGTGCTCGATGCATCTCAAACGAATGTGTTGGCTACTGTTACTGAATCAGTGTTTGCCTTCTCGAACGCTGAAAGCCCAACACCGGGTGATGCTATTGATACATTGTTCCTGCAAACTCAATGGGCACCTTCAGAAGCAGGAACGTACTTCGTGCGTACAACCATTACATACAATGGTACTGATGAGTCACCCGCGAACAATACGCTCACCAAAAAATTCCTGGTTGTTGATGGTGAGTATGGTCATGATGATCCCGCGCTTATCAATACAGAGATGACTCCATTCATAGGGTCGGGTACTGCTGCTGATCCGTATGCTTCGACCGGCTACGGAAGTTATCTCACCTGTTTTAATCCGGGCTCCACAGCGGGTGGTCTCAGTATTCGTTTCGATAACTCTACAGACGACTATTGTCCATTTAATATTTTATTGCTCCAACGCAACACCGATTATAATTTGAGCGATGCCGATTATGTGGCATATGGTGAATATGAGGTGCAGCCATTCTATGTGCCTACCGGAGCATCTCAGCAATTTCCCATCTACCTCTCATTCGAACAAGCGGTCGAATTGGTTGAGGGAACGAGCTATTTTGCAGGCATTCAAACCGAATTCGCAACCGAGCAAGAGCTGGCCATTAAAGCAATTGACGAAGTTGACTCAGACTTCAGCACAGGATATTGGGCCGAAACAACTACAGCGGGTGAATTTTTGTGGTTCTTCGGTGTAAGCTTTCTCACGGATGCAACACCTGCAATCCGCCTTGTGTTGAATGAATTTGTAAGCGTGGAAGAAGAGGCTGAGTACATCACAGACTTTGCTATCAGCCCCAATCCCGCAACAAGCAACGCGCAAATTCGATTTAATTTGAAGGCAGCATCGTATATAGCTTACGAAGTGCGCGACATTCAAGGTAAGCTCGTAACCTTCGACAATATTGGTTTACACAGTCAGGGTGATAATCTATTCAATTTGAATGTGAGCGATTACCCTGCGGGTAACTACATCTTTAACCTTGTGGTTGAAGGTGAAAAGATGTTTAGTCGACAATTCAATGTGACGCGATAATATTTTTTAAGATAAACAAAGGGCTCCCCAAGGGAGCCTTTTTGTTTTAGTACCCAATCCTTCAACTACTTTTGCTCCAGCGCTTATAAACCGTGCAAGTACACTACGATTTTTCTTCGCTTCCAGCTTTTCGCAACGCCGTGGTAACGATTGGGACCTTTGACGGCGTGCATCTTGGACACAAGTCCTTGTTGCAACGAATAGCGGAGATCGCCAAGCGTGTCGATGGAGAAACTGTTCTTCTGTCGTTTTATCCTCATCCGCGAATGGTGTTGTACCCCGAGGACCACCGTATTTCTCTTTTGACTTCTCCTGAAGAAAAAATAGCAGAGCTATCAAAGACAGCGCTAGATCATTTGGTGGTGCATCCTTTTACCTCCGAATTGTCCAGGCTTTCGGCCTTTGATTATGTGCGCGATTTTTTGGTTAAGGGAATTAATGCGCATACGGTAGTTGTAGGACATGACCATCGCTTTGGTAGAAATCGTGAGGGAGATTTTAAAACTCTCCAAGAGCTGTCGGATGTATTCGGCTTTCAGGTGGAGGAAATTCCGGCGTTGGAGATCGACGATATTGAAATCAGCTCAACTAAAATTCGCTCTGCGCTTGAGCGCGGTGACATGGAGGTTGCAACTACGTTTCTCGGACATCCATATAGCCTTAGCGGAAAAGTGATTAAAAACCGCCAGCTTGGTAGCACCATAGGCTTCCCTACGGCAAATCTGCAGCTCGGATTCCAACATAAGATGATTCCGGCCAACGGAGTTTACGTTTCGCACGTACAGACTCCATTTGGGGCTTTTAATGGCGTAACGAATATTGGAATAAGACCAACAATGGGCGATAGCGATAAAGTGCACATTGAAACACACATCTTCGATTTCGACAATAATTTGTATGATAAAGCGGTTACCATTGAGCTACTTTTCAGGCTGCGCGACGAGATGAAATTTACTTCGGTGGATGTGTTGAGATCGGCCATAAAAACAGATTGCGAAAATGCGAAGCAATGGTTAAGAGGTTGATTCATATTTCGGCGGTCTTTGCCTTCGTTTGTATAGGTCATTCGTTGAATGCCCAATTGCTAACGCTGAAGGACCTCGATACAGCTAAGGTTTATACGAGCCTTGAATCTGCTCTTCAAAACAGGGAACTAGTGCTTCGGCTCGATTTATCGAAACAAAAATTAATGAGTGTTCCCGATGAGTTGTTTCAACTTACGAACCTGCAGGAGCTGCGATTGAATAAATGCAGAATTATTCAGTTTCCCGAACGCTTTTCGGAGCTTCCATCATTGCAAATATTACAATGCCAACACAATGAGATAGAATCTATTCCACATAGTATATGTGCAGTAACACACCTCAAAGTGCTTGACCTTGCTGATAACTTGATTGAATTGATCCCCGATGAAATTGATCGCCTGGCTGAATTAGAAACCCTAGCGCTTTGGGACAACCCTATTAACTATTATCCTGAACGCCTCACAGAAATGCAAAAACTCCGGGTGCTGGATGTGTTGAATAACGCTATGAGCCGCGACACACAGGAGCGACTGAAGAGCGGCTTGCCCAACTGTAAGATAATTATGTCGCCACCTTGCCCCTGCATGGATGGTGAAGAGTAGGCCCTCGACTTCGCTCAGTCATCGCTCGACTTTAATGGATTAGCGGCCGCCCAATCTACTAACCTATTGGCTGCCCGAGCGCGGCAATTCCGTATTACCTTCGACCCATGAAACTCGTTTCTTTTCTCAATAATTACAATCCGCGCGTATTGCAAAGCCCTTACGTTATTGCGGAGGCAGGCGTTAATCATGAAGGGTCGATGGAGCTCGCTAAGCGACTCATCGATGAAGCCGCAGAGGGCGGAGCACACGCCATCAAGTTCCAAACTTACAAGGCTGAAACGATTGCAAGCAAAGACTCACCTTACTACTGGGACATAACGAAAGAACCTACGCGCTCACAGTTCGAGCTCTTCAAGAAATATGATAAGTTTTGGAAGAAGGAATACGAGGAATTGGCTCGCTATTGCGAAACAGCGGGAATTGAGTTCATGAGCACGCCTTTCGATGTAGAAAGCGCCACCTTTTTGAAGGACCTAATGCCCGTGTTTAAAATCAGCAGCAGCGATTTAACGAATTTGCCCTTTATCGAATATCAATGTTCATTCGGTAAACCAATAATTCTTTCTACAGGAGCTGCCTTCAAGTGGGAGGTGATGCAAGCAGTGGAAACAATTGAGAAACACGGCAACAAACTTTGCCTGATGCATTGCGTGCTCAACTATCCAACTATGGACGAGAACGCGAATCTTGGAATGATTAAAGACATGATTCGCCTTTTTCCTGATGCAGTGCCGGGATATAGTGATCACACGTTGCCAAAGGATATGCATACTCTGGAAGTGGCCACACTGCTGGGTGCAGCAGTATTGGAGAAGCATTTCACGCATGACAAAGCGCTTCCCGGTAACGATCATTACCACGCCATGGATAAGGAAGACCTGAAGCATTTCCATAAACGAATGAATCGCACATTCGAACTACTTGGCACATTTGAAATGAAGGCCCTGGAGAGCGAAGCCCCTGCGCGTGCGAATGCACGCAGAAGTTTGGTTGCCGCGAAAAACATTCCTGCGGGCAAGTCTATTGAGATGAGCGATCTCACTTGGAAACGCCCTGCAAGCGGTATTTCTCCGAAGGATATTCATGCGGTAATAGGAAAAAAGGCATCTCGCGATATCGGTGAAGACGAAGTGATGAAGTGGTTTTTACTCAATGATTAAAACATGCGCTACCAACAACTCCCAGCCGATTTCTATATCGGCGCACGCAAACGATTTGCTTCCCACATGCTGAAAGGCGGTGCTGCCGTTTTCTGCAGCAATGATATTTACCCTACGAGCGCCGACGGGCATTTTGCATTTAAACAGGCGACGGATATATTTTATCTGTGTGGTGTCGATCAGGAGGAGAGCATTTTACTCTTGTTTCCGGATTCGTTTCATGCGCATCACCGAGAGGTTTTGTTTTTAAAGGAAACCAATGAAACCATTGCTATTTGGGAAGGAGCAAAGCTTATGAAAGAACAGGCGCGTCTTCAAACGGGTGTTAAGACGGTGTATTGGCTGAGCGATTTTGAGCGCGTCTTCAAAAGCATTCTTGCAGAAGCAAGTTGCATATACCTGAATAATAATGAACACACACGCGCAGTAATTGAAGTTGAAACCCGCGAGGCGCGTTTCTCTAAATGGGTGCGGGAACACTATCCGCATTACCGCATTGAGCGCAGCGCGCCCATTATGCATCGCTTGCGCGCTGTGAAAGAGCAAGAAGAGGTTCACCAATTGCAACAAGCCATAGATATAACGCGTGGCGGTTTTGAGCGTGTAATGAAAATGGTGAGGCCTGGTGTAATGGAGTATGAAATTGAGGCGGAATACATGCATGAGTTCTTGTCCAAGGGATCGCGTGGATTCGCTTACACTCCTATTATCGCCAGTGGCTTCAGTGCATGTGTGTTGCATTATATCGACAACGACAAGCCTTGCAAAGACGGTGATTTACTATTGATGGATGTCGGCGCAGAGTACGGAAACTACAATGCTGATATGACGCGCTGTATTCCGGTGAACGGCCGATTCTCGCCCCGACAAAAGGCTGTGTATAATGCTGTGCTGAATGTCATGAAGGGCGCAAAGGCATTATTGAAACCCGGTGTGCTGATGCACGAATATCACAAACAAGTTGGAGAATTGATGACGAAAGAGCTCGTCGATTTGAAACTCCTCTCAATGGATGATGTGAAAAATCAGAATGCGGAGTGGCCGGCATATAAGAAGTATTTCATGCATGGAACCTCCCATTTTCTGGGCTTGGATGTGCACGATGTAGGCGACTGGACGCAACCAGTTGCCGAGGGAAATGTATTTACCGTAGAACCCGGTATTTATATTAGGGAAGAGAGTTTGGGCATTCGCATCGAAAACAACATCGTTATCACCAAGCGCGGAAACGTTGATATGTTTGAGCAATTTGCAATCGAAGTGGAAGAGATTGAGGAAAGAATGAATTCGGGAAAGTAAGCATTCAATTCTGCTTCGCTTTACCGTTGTCATATTCAATTCGTATTCGCTCCTTGCCGGTCTTTTCGTCGTAGCTGATGTATGTCCCGTGCAATTTGTTGTTCTTATAATTTGATATTTCAATTACTCGTCCGCGTGCGTCGTAGATAATACTTTTCCCATTCAGTTTTCCTTCCTTGAATGTACAATCGCGCATAGGTGCGCCATGCGGATGGAAGTATGACCAACTTCCATTGGGTTTTCCGTTTTTATAACTGCCTTTACTTTCGAGGCGGCCATTGTTGTAAGATTCATAGGGACCATTCAGCGATCCGTCCGATCCATAGGTTTCTATTTTTTCGATGCTCCCTTTATCACTCCAATACGTCCATTTACTCTTTTTTACATCGCCGACTTTAACCTTTGAGACTGTATCGTTTTTGATTTTATACAAGTCGCTCATGTTTTGCGCAAATTTATCTTTGCTTTTCATCACCGACCACGTGCCCTCATAGCTCTTCACCCCATTTGGGTGATTACCGGTCCATTTGCCCTCCATTTTTCCCTCGTTGTAGTATCCGATGTCTTGGATACAACCGTTGTTGTACCATGATTTCCACTCACCCACTTCAAGATCGTTTTTGAAATTTCCCTCCATCATCGGTTTTCCGTCCTCATACCAATACTTCCACACCCCATTCTTCTTATCGTTCACGATGTCGCCCTGCTTCCATTTGGAGCCCTTCCAATACTGCCACTGCCAGAATCCATTCATCTTCCCCTTGTCGTAGTTACCCCAGTATTCGCGCTCTCCATTACCATAATAAAACGTCCATTCCCCTTGCTGTAGGTCATTCTCAAAATCACCCGCCATATCCTTCACTCCATTTTCGAGGTACCAAATCCAGTGACTTGTTTTTTTCCCATCGGAATAGGTTCCTGAAACAGAAACCTGACCTTTCGTGTATTTTTCGGTAAGCTGACCATGGAGCACGCCCAATTTGTAATGCGCATGGCGCTTCATGTTGCCTGAAGGGTATAGCTCTTCCCAAAGACCATCTTCTTTTCCTTCTTTATACTGTCCGCGTGTTCTAGTAGAGCCTCCCGTATAGTTTTCGAGATACGGTCCATCTAGCTTACCGTTTTTATATGAAGAACTTCGAAATATTTTACCGGTATCGAATTTCTCTTCCATTACGCCATTGCCGCCGTTGATGGTGCGGATCTTATTTGCGTCGCAATACAACCAGAGGAATTCTTCACCATCGCGAAATTCTTCCACCATCATTGTATCGCCCGAAGGAAAGAAATAATTCCACTTCCCACTTTTTATTCCATTCAAGTAGAACCCCTCTTCCACCAAAACACCCTCTGTGGTAAATGTGCGCTGAACGCTGTCTTGCGCATTCATTTTGAAATAACCCTCTACCATAAGTTTGCCGTTGGGGTGATAACGCTTTACGCTTCCATTGAATTTACCGTTGCGATAATGCGCTTCTTCCTGCAACGTTCCGGTGTCGTAATAATATTTCCATAGCCCATCTTCGAAACCATTTACATAGTTTCCCTCACTGCGTGTTTTACCATTGGGGTGTTGATCCTTGTATTCTTGTACCTGAGCAGATACAGATAGCTGCAATGCGCAAATGAGAAGGGTAATTAATCGATTCATGACGATGCTGTTAACCGGGAAAATTACAACACACCTAACCGTCTAATTATTGCAGGTAAACTGTTTTTGAACAAAATCGATTAGCTAGCCTGCTGAATCAATCACTCGGATTTTGAAACTGCTAAATTAGGAGAGCTTATCAGTCAATATTCGCATCTCCATCATGGGCGATATTTTTTCATAAAGAATGCGATAGACGGCATCTGCAATCGGAATATCTGCATTGAATTTCTTGTTGATTTCGTGAATTCCACGCGCTGCGTAATACCCTTCGGCGACCATATTCATTTCGATGGTGGCCCACTTAACGCTATATCCTTTTCCGACCATTGTGCCCAGCGTGCGATTGCGCGAGTAGGGGGAATAGGCTGTTACCAGCAAGTCACCCAAATATGCGCTGCTCTTCACATCGCGGTGTACCTCGTGCACAGTATCGATGAAGCGTTCCATTTCCCGAATGGCACTGCTAATTAGCACCGCTTGAAAATTGTCGCCATATCCAAGCCCGTGACATATGCCACTTGCAACAGCATAAACGTTTTTCAGAATGGCGGCGAGTTCAGCGCCAAACACATCTTCGGTTGTAGTTGTTTTGATAAACCTGCAACCCAGCATACTTGCCATGATATCAGCTTTCGACAGGTCGTTACAGCCTATCGTTAAGTAAGACAACTTCTCCATGGCAACTTCTTCGGCGTGGCATGGGCCACACACAATGCCGATATTTTCATAGGGAACACCAAGCTGTTTGTGAAAATAGCGCGCTGGTATTGAGTCGAATTCATTGATAACGCCTTTGATTGCGGAGAAGAGCACCTTGTTTTCCATGCCACTGGGCTTATAGTGCTGAAATGCTTCATGCACGAATGCGGATGGCACCGCTACGATGATATAGTCGCTATTATCAATAACCTCTTGCAGATTATCTGTGACGTTGAGTTTTTCCGGCTCAAACTCTATGCTCTGGATATAGTTGGGGTTGTGGCCGAATTGTCGGATATGATCGATGGCTTCTTTATTGCGCATCCACCATTGAACTGTATCTGTGTTCTTGCACAACAACTTGACCTGAGCCGTAGCCCATGATCCTCCGCCTAGTACACCTACTCTTGGTTTGCTCATAATCGATTAAGGTTACACAAAAGTAACCGATTCTGTCGGGTAAATTAAACCACCCATTCAATGTCGAATACCTCACCAATATGAAGCTTTAACCGCTTCTTTACTTCTTCTATATCGAGCTTTTGCCCGAGTTCAAGATGCATCGATGTAACAGCTTTATCTGTAATTCCGCAAGGGATAATGTTATTGAAATAAGAAAGGTCGGCATTCACGTTGAATGCGAATCCATGCATTGTTACCCACCTGCTGCATTTTACGCCGAGTGCAGCAATTTTGCGCGCTTCTTTCGGATTGGATTCATCGAGCCATACACCCGTCAGACCTTCTATGCGACCTGCCTGAATGCCATAATCTGCAAGAGTTAGAATGATAGCTTCTTCCAGGAAACGCAAATACTTGTGGATGTCGGTGAAGAAATGATCGAGATCGAAGATGGGGTATCCAACGATTTGTCCGGGGCCGTGGTAGGTTATGTCGCCACCTCTGTTGATGGCGTAAAATCGTGCATCCACTCTCTCCAGCGCTTCTTCATCTAGAAGGAGGTTGGCCATGTCGCCACTCTTGCCCAATGTGTACACATGCGGATGTTCCACAAAAAACAAGTGGTCGGTAGTGACCACTTGTTCTTCGGTAGAGTTTGTTCTATTCTGAAATTTTTGTTGAACCGTCGTGTTGAAGTGCGTTTCTTGCAAGTCCCAGCACGCTTTGTAATCCATGCGGCCTAAATCGCGAAACACAACGGGCTTGCTCATCGACGATCTAGTTCACCTTGGCCAATTCGTTCTTAAGGAAAATGATGGCCGGAATTGCAACAGCATCTTCATTGCGCAATTCTGCCAAATCGATGCTGATCCAGTCACCCAAGTGAATTAAGTACATCGAACGCTCGATACGTGTCGATCCTTTAGACCATGCTTCAATTACGGTGTCACATTTTTCACCCATCAATTTTTTGCACAGTTCCATACGAAGCTGTGAACGCTTGTGGTCGTCTTCATTGCGAAGAATTATAACCGCAACGCGGTTGTCACCTCCTGTCCAGCCCACAAGTTCATTGTGGTTCATTTCAGGGAATACGTGGTGCCAGCAAAGCATCTTCGAATTTTCATTGATCTGCTGGCGCCAGCGAATGGCCACGCCTTCATACATAGCCTCGCTGTATAGAATCGGAATGCGATGTACAACGATTTCAGCGATGTTTTTCGACGCCGTGCGAATGTCGTCGATGTTTTTTTCGATAAGCGCGATGCTGTTCTCAACTTCCTTCTCGAAAGATCCGTCAATAAAGCCGTAATGGCGTAGTACGAAGAATAATTGCACCGAGCTGTATCCGAACATGGAGCGCGGTGGGTTCCCGCCAGGAATGATGATATGGTTGTAGCCGTTTTCTTTAGCGGTGGCAGCGATTTTTCCTCCGCTGGTTACGCACGCGATCTCTGCATTTTTGCCAATTGCCTCTTGCAGTGCTGCTAGCGTTTCTTCGGTATCGCCACTATAGCTGCTAATGATCACGAGCGTGTGCTCGTTCACAAAATCGGGCAGCACGTAATCGTTCGTACAAACGATAGGAACTGAACATTTCTCAGCAACGAGCTGGCTTACTATTTTACCCCCAATTCCGCTTCCTCCAAGTCCGGAGATAACGATGTTGTGAATGGTCTTTTTGCATGGGTTGAGTTGAGCAGCGCGACCAATTTGAAGGGCTTCGCGCAAGTGATTTGGGAATTCTTCTACTAGTTTTTTCATTGTGCAAATACAGTTTTACGAGTTGCGAATTTACGTCGTGTATGACTTTAATTCGTGATAGTTTTGTAAACCCCAAATTGCACTAATTTGTGCACCATGCGCAAATCTGTTGTTCACTTTCAATCTCCTATAGGCTGGCTGCGCATAGAGGGCCAGTCCGGAATGCTATCGCGTATTGATTTTGTGGAGCATCGTGGAAACGACGATTTCGATCATGATTTGCATAGAGTGCTCAGTGCTTTGGCGCTTTTTTTCAATGGTAATTCAAGAAGAATGGATTTTAGCACGCACCTCGAAGGTACCCATTTTCAACAAACGGTTTGGGAAGAGGTGATGCGTATTCCTTTTGCTAAAACAGCCAGCTACGAAGACATCGCACGCCAACTCGGTGATATTAAGTTAACTCGCGCGGTGGCTTCTGCCATT
>JAURKF010000315.1 GCA_030831885.1 Flavobacteriales bacterium | reverse complement strand
CATTACAGGATTGGATTCCGCTCGATAATGGGATGGGAGGCACGTTGCGTATAATCCTTAATGCTTCGGATGATTCAGCAAAAAATGCTGAGTCGATATTTGAGTCTCGCAAAAACGACCACAAGATTCTGAATGCTGCGTTGAAGTTGCAAGAAGAGCAGCCTGCTTGTCGAGTAATTCTAGTTACAAAGGACATCAACTTGCGCCTGAAGGCGAAAGCACTCAATTTGCCCGCTGAAGATTTTAAGACGGGAAAGGTGAAGGAAGCTATGATAATGTACAGTGGAAAATCCACCATCGAAGGGCTGGACTCGGAGGTGATTCGCAAGCTATACCAGGAGGGGCGATCACCTGAAACGGATGTGCTCGGCAAGGAGAAACAAAACAACCATTTTTATATATTGAAAAACTGTACTTCATCAGCTCTTGCATATTTCAGTTCGAAGGCACAGGAAATAGAACGGGTTGATAAAGTGTATGCCTATGGTATTAAACCGAAAAATGCTGAGCAGGCATTTGCCATGCACGCAATTCTTAATCCGAACGTGCGATTGGTGACTATCTCCGGTGTTGCTGGAACGGGAAAAACGCTGTTGGCCTTGGCAGGAGCGCTGGAGATGAAGAATCAGTACGATCACATATATCTCGCCCGTCCAATTGTTCCCCTGAGCAATAAGGAGATAGGGTATTTGCCCGGAGATGCTGAGGAAAAGGTGAACCCTTATATGCAACCGTTGTGGGATAACCTCAGCTTTATAAAGAATCAGTTCTCGGACAATGAGAAGAAGCGTAAAATAATAGACGAACTTCAGGCACAGGGAAAGATAACAATCTGTCCATTGGCCTTTATACGTGGAAGAAGCTTATCGAATTGTATCTTCATTATCGACGAAGCACAAAATCTAACACCACATGAAGTAAAGACCATTATTACACGTGCCGGTGAAAACACGAAGGTAATTCTTACCGGCGATGTTCGGCAGATAGATACTCCATATCTCGATGAGCAAAGCAATGGAATGTCATACGTAATTGAACGGCTGAAAGGACAAGACTTATACTGCCATGTGACTCTGGAAAGAGGCGAGCGAAGTGAGCTTGCCAACCTTGCTAATGAATTACTATAGTTCGGCATTTCCTTTTCGCCATAGCCAAGGCTTCCAGATTTTGGAGTTTTGTTTCCAAAAGTGGAGCACTAGGTACGCGAAAATGGGAGAGCCGAACGTGAGAAATGAAAGGTAGATAAAACTGAGCCTAACCCGGCGGGTTTTTACACCCATATTGTCGGCTATGCCAGCGCAAATACCGAATAGCTGTTTTTCAAGCAAATTGTGTATGCGTTTCATGGGTATGTTTTTGGAGCAGCGAAATGCCTATTGGGCAGTCGATGCATTTTTCGTGAGTGCAATATAACGTGTAAAGCTGAATGAGCGCTTGTGAATCACCGGCATGTTCGCAATGTACGCCTAATTTTTTCCATTGGTCCACGACTACATTCTGCTCGGAAGGTAGTTTTTGTAATAAACTCAATGCATCCGCCATCATCGATTCATTGTTATGGTATTTCCCATGCGCAAAGCGAAGTCGTGCAACTACATTGGTAATAATTTGATCAGTCGACATTTTTCCCATTACAGTGTTCAACTCTTTGTTTCTGCGCATTCCGAATTGCTTATGCGTTTGCCAATATGAATGAGCATTCCCGGAAAGTAATTGAGATAACTCAGGTAATTCCAAATGAAGGAGTGAAGAGGCCAAATGGTTTGTGCGATTAAGAACACTTGCAAGTTGAGCAAGGCGAATAATGGGACTGTTGGCCGGGCGTACTTTTCCAAAGTTCCAAATTGATTTTGATAATGGCTTAAGATTATGCCTTAACTGCAAAATGGTGTATTCATCTCGCAGGCTTCTCTCGTAATCATCTGGGTTTTCCGAATAAAGCATGCCCGCTTGTCCGAACATCAATGACTCCAATTGAAGCAAGTCACTTCCATAGCGGGCAATGATATTATAGGAGATTGAATTTGCGAGTATCTCCATAGGTAAGCTATTCGACTTAAACCCGAACGCTTTGCATAATTCTATAAACGCTACTTGCGACCAATCACCACCTGTGCGTTGAAGGGATTCGAATATTTCAGCTACTCGCAAGTGGAGTCGCTCAATCAGTAATCTGTCACTTGCCATATAGCGATGAGCGTTATCTGTTTTATGAATAACTGATTCGCATGGTATCCATCGATAGTTTTCAATCCACTCACGATGCATTTTCCAAATGTCCCAATCAAGACATTGCGAAAGGTCGAGCACTTGAAGATCATCGGGATTATTCAAGTAAATCTCTGCATCACTGTGAAGCACCACATGCAAAATCACATTTTTATAATTTGAGTCTGTGTGATGGTTGTGCCGATGCCAGTCGGAGGCGCGGATGTGTATTTCCACGTTACCACACCATAGGGTGTCGTCAATCCTAATTCTTGCATTCATAAAGTCGGGGCCTGCGTTGTGATTATGAATTCCCGGATGAAGTATTTCCAGTTTTTGACCCGAGCGGGTCAATAGGTTTTTGGATGAATACCACCCAAACTTCCACACGTGATGCAGAAATTTCTCGCTTACTTTTGGTATTCCTTCCGAAGAGATTGTTGGTGTCATTTTTTTGCGCTGCTTATTTGCACATTTACACGGCGAAAAGAATAACAAACGCTTTTCTAATGTTTGTTCGGCTATTCCCAATCAGAATAACATTCACGCTCAAGTCACGGTTAGTATTGAAAATCAGGGTGCGCAAATCCTCCGGGCATAAATAATATTCCTATAATTTGATGAATATTTTTCTATCTACTTTTAGACCATGAGAATTTTATTAATCACCACCATATTGCTCTTCAATTTCATTTTTGAAAGCGAGTATTGTTGGTCGCAATTAGCCGACACCACTATTGTCCAAACATTTACCTGGGAAGCACAAAATAATCCTGCAGCAGCCTACGATTCCCCGGGAAGGCGCTGGTTCAATTTTCCTCCAAGCAACAATGGGGTGGAGTATCAAAAAATTCTGATGTATTACAACTTGAAGTGCTTTGAAGACGGCACAGCAGGTAATTTGGGTTTCCCGTGTGGTGAATGGGATTATCTCACATATACATACTTGTATGATCACACAGGCATAATAGATAGCACGCTAGCAACCCATCCGTTGTACTATGTGAACAATGCCAATTTTGATTCAATTGATATGACCTCTGAGCCTGTTGTGATATCCAGGGAATATCCTCAAACGATTCGGGTAATGGATTTGGTCAATAACGAATCAATCTTTCAGTTGGGATCAGAGTCGGCAGGATCATCGGTAGCAGCTAATTATGGTACTTCCGGTCGTTCTTTGTTTTTATATAGGGCATCAGAGTTGACCGCTGCTGGTCTTTTAGGTGGCGATGCCATTGGACGATTGGCGCTTGCCTTCTCTAATATTCCTGATGAGATTTCTTTTTGCACCATTGAGTTTTCAGCTACCTCCGACACGGTTGTTTCAGAATCCTTAGCGCTGGGAACTTTCACAACAGTGTACGATGCGAATTTGTTAACCGGAGGAGGAGATGCCTGGAGTGATTTCAATTTGCTCGACAATTGGCTTTGGGATGGCGTTTCATCATTGGTTGTTCGGGTAACCTGGACAAACGGTGAAACGAATATGGGCGCGGAGTGGCAGGTAGAAGAGACTTCTTATCCTTCTGCATTGACACATACTGGGACGGACCGATACATGCGATTGGATTGGCAAGATGAGGTAAAGGTTCCCAAGGAGGCATTCGAGGCGGTGAGTAACGAAATCACGATTATGCTTTGGCAAAATGGCGACCCTGCTATTCAGCCGCAAAATGGGACGCTGTTCGAAGGGGTTAATTCACTCAATCAGCGAGTTCTTAATGTCCATCTTCCATGGAGCAATTCAAATGTTTACTGGGATGCCGGCTATAGCGGAGGGTATGATCGCATCAATAAGTTGGCGAACGCTCAGGATTTTGAAGGACGTTGGAACCATTGGGCATTTACGAAGAATTGCTCAACAGGAGAGATGAAGATTTACTTGAATGGAGTGTTGTGGCATACCGGTGCTAACCTTGACAATTTAATGCTCGACATTCAACGCTTTAGCATCGGAGGAGCTACCGGTTGGTCCAATTTCTATAATGGAAGTGTTGATGAGTTTGCTGTTTTCAATGTTGCTTTGGATGAAGCGACTATTGCTGCATGGATGAACCAGGATCTAACAGCGAACCATCCATATTGGAATAATCTTCAAGTATATTATCCATTTAATGAGAACGACGGAGAACAGGTGCTTGATGCAAGCGGTCATGGACATCATGCTTGGATGCATGGTAATGCCGATCGTATTTCGTACATCGGTAATGAGAGATTCCGAAATGCACAGATTGGCAATTCAAGACCTATTCTTCAATTGAAAGTGGGATCTTATGAGAGTCATTTAGAGACCACATTAACTGTAGTTGATGAAACCTTGCCACCAGTATCTGTGGTTGAGTATGGGACGGCGGACTACGCTGCGGTACCCGTTTCAGTCAGCTATGATTGGAATGTCCAATCTTCCTACACAATCACAGCATCGGGCGACACCATTAATGAGTTGCAGGTACCGACGGAGTACGTGCTCAACAACAGCGATTTCTCCTATTGGCAGCGACCATTCGAAGTAATTAATCGATATGAGTTGAATCGTTTTATCACTATGTATGGGATACAATTGGATTTGGGCGCAGATGGTTGGACGTGGGTGGTGGATGTAACGGATTGGGAGCCTTTGTTGCGAGATTCTGTTGAGCTTGAGGCAGGCAATTGGCAGGAACTGCTTGATATGAAATTCCTATTCATTGAGGGGCCTCCTGCACGCGATATTAAGCGCGTTGAGCGTTTGTGGGATACGAATCAGGGCCTGAGTAATTTTGATAATGTTGTTACTCAAAAAACCGTGCATAAGGCTCCCGACGAGCGTGGATGGAAATTGATATCCACGAATACCGGACATCAATTCGATAACCCTCCAAACTGTGCCGAGTTCTGCAGCAATCAGCAAAGTGTAAAGGTGAATGACCAAGAACATTGGTCGTGGGACATTATGCAGGAGTGTGCCGATAATCCGCTGTATCCTCAAGGCGGCACATGGATTTTTGACAGAGCCGGTTGGTGTCCAGGAATGAACTCAACTACCAAGGAATTTGAACTGACACCTTTTGTAGCCAATCAGGATTCGTTCACGGTTGATTATGACATCACCTACAACGATTATGGGAATTATGTGTTTTTCGGAACGCTGGTGGGTTATGGCGAACCCAATCACATGCATGATCCGGAGATCGACATGATTACTGCTCCGAGTAATTGGAAAATTCATTCGCGCTGGAATCCGATTTGCGATAATCCTCGCTTCATTCTGCGCAACAAGGGTTCAGAGCCACTAACACATTTGACTATTCAATATGGCGTTGTGGGTGGAGCTGAAGAGGAGTTTGAGTGGACCGGAAACTTGGGCTTTATGCAAAAGGAAGAAGTTGTGTTGACATATGCAGATCAAGGCTTGTGGAATGGCGATGACTCACAGATGGTGCGGTTTTATATACGATTGGCCGGGAGTAACAACGGACTGGATGAAAACCTCACAAACAATTATTCGGAATCTGAATTTGAGCGTCCGCCTTCTTATGCATACCCCAGCCTGGACGACAATAGAATGATAATCATTTTGAGAACAAACAACTTCCCACTTGAATCCTCTTACGTTTTATATAATCAATGGGATGAAATTGTTTTTCAGCGCTCCGATTTTACGGAGGCTTCAACTATTTATCGAGATACAATCGAGTTGAATAGCGGCTGTTATACTTTTCATTTGAAGGATAGTGACGATGACGGATTGAGTTTCTTCGCAAACGATGATGGATCCGGTTATTGCAAATTGGATCGTGTAAGCGGTTTTGACTTTGAAAGTTTCGAACGTGATTTCGGTAAAGAGATAATACATCGATTCCGTTTTGAGACCAATCTCGTTTCGGAAGTTGCAGAGACTCCGACTCGCACTTTTCGCATCTTTCCCAACCCAACAAAGGGAACCGTGCAAATGGATATGATGGGATTCGATCGTGTGCTTCATTATTCGGTGTTTGATAGTTTCGGACGGAAGGTGGATTCCGGGTCGGTGGTTCGTAAATCAGAAACAGAAACTTTCGAACTTTCATTGGAAGATCATTCCGAAGGTGTTTACTTTGTTGAAATTAATGATGGTAAAAATCGCGGAAGTGCCCGCATTATGAGAATCGATTAATCATGCCTCAGGCCCTCAGAGCACATATTCAACGATATATTCCTATTTCAAACATTGAGTTTGAGGCCATCTATCATGCGATGAAGCGTGAGATGTTCAAGAAGCGCGAAACAATTGTTCGCTCCGGTGAACCTTGCGAGCATTTTTACTTTGTTCTGTCGGGTTCTTTGCGCACTTTCACAACGGATGACCGAGGCCACGAACATATTTTCCATCTGGCCTTTGAAGATTGGTGGGCATCTGATTTATTCAGTTTCATCACAGGTGATCCATCTTTTTTCAGTATGGAAGCATTAGAGGATACAGAAGTGCTAGCCATACATCGGGATGATTATGAAGTCCTCTTGAGCGGTTATCCAAAATTTGAGCGCTTCTTCCGTTTGCTTATGCAAAACGCTTATGTTGCATCACAGAAGCGAACTATGGATATTATGTCGCTTAGCGCAGAAAAGCGATACCTCGAACTGGTGAAGCGTTACCCCCAAATGGAGTTGCGTGTTGCGCAGCATCATGTTGCTTCTTTTTTAGGCATTACCCCCGAGGCATTGAGTCGAATTAAGCGTGGTCTTATCGAGAAAAGGAAAACGGCCCAATAATTGGTTTCGCGATTTTTAGCAATGAGGAGCGCCTTGTGCGTTGCCGAGATTGCCTTATTTTCGACACCTATAAACAGACCGACTCCTTAAAGAAACCTGTATGAAAAGAGTTATTTCCATTTTTGCCACATCGGCGTTTATGCTTCTGGCAATT
>JAURKF010000314.1 GCA_030831885.1 Flavobacteriales bacterium | reverse complement strand
TAGAGTGCGAAAGGAGAGCCGTTGTTGTTGCTTGCGGGATTCACAAAGCCTGCTGCAACAATGGTAAATGCGCTGCCATAACCTGCGGCAAATGCAGCGGGAACACAATACGTCAACCCGAGTTCTGTACCGGATTCATCGGCAATCGCGAGGCTGAAATTTTCAGTGTATTGCTGGTATCCTTCAGCGTTAAAATTTCCATAAGCCATATTATCGGTGAGCGTTGTGCCTGCTTCTATGTTTTCAAAATCAACGACAGGTGCGTCGGTTGATGCATGCATGTAGTGCAAGGGAATAGAGCCTGCAGAAGAACTGTATTGCACGGCACCCTCAAACAGGGCAAGTTGCAGCGGTTGATAGGGAGAAAATCCGGTTTCGGTCAACAACCCTGCAATGACCACTTCATAATTCAGGCTTGAGTTTAAATTGATTTCTGTGCTGATAAGCGCAGGGTCACCATCCATGCTCGTGGGTGCATGAACGCTCAGGGTATGAGGTCCTGACGCATCTACGGGAATGAATTGCGAGCATGATAGGAAGTTGAAATTGTCCAGCAGCAAGGCACCATCCAGGCGAACATCTACCATCGCTAATGCGGCATCGCCCGATGCATGAATGATGTTGACCAGCGATGTTGGTTGGCCTGTCACAACCGAAAGGACAAACGGCCCCGATTCTCCGGCCCAGCCATCAATTTGAATGAGGTACGAGGCACCTGGTTCAAGTCCATCGATGGTTATTGCTGAAGAGTAAATCCCACCGCCTGAGCAGCCACCTTCGATATCGTCGTTGGCAGCGAGCCACGCATACGTCGAATAATCGGCGCAATCGGTTGCTTGCCATAATGCAAGTTGAGAGTCTAGTACAGATCCCGGGTTGCAAGAGCTTATCACCACTGCACCGTTGGCGGGCGCCGTGAAGACATACCACATGGAGTTTTGCACGGCAACATCGTCGTTACACCACGACGTGTAGCATGATGTTGCAATAGTGGTTGCAGGTGGAACGGCTTCCCCCGCATCGGCTGTAGCATCGGTGTTGTCGCCTTCTGCGAATGCGCCATCTACTTCGATGAGTTCGGCGTTACAAGGAGAGTCATTGGAAGGTTGCGCGATGGCAAGCACGGTGCAAAACACCAAGGCGAGGGTAAAGGTGAACTTCATGTTTAAAGACATTTCGTCAAAAATAGAGGCGATTAAAAAGTGACTAATGACTAGTGACTAATGACTAATGACCAATACGCGGTGAATAACATCAATTATGAAAAAAAAGACTCACTACCACTACTCACCACTCACTAGTCATTACTGGAGAGTCCCATCTTTCCGGCTTCCTGCATCATAAACGCATACGCCTCCTCATAGTCGTTTCGAATTACTCCGTCGAGTATGGCGTCTTTGATGGAGTTCTTGATGATTCCTATTTCTCGGCCGGGCGATAAATTGAAAATGCGCATGATGTCTTCTCCGCTGATAGGTGGTTGGAAGTTGCGGATGCGGTCTTTTTCTTCAAGTTCAATCAGCTTTTGTACGACCATGTCATAGTTCGTTAAATAGCGTTGAACTTTCGATTCGTTTTTCGAGGTGATATCCGCTCTGCAAAGTTTCATCAACTCATCGATATCGTCGCCTGCTTCAAACAGCAATCGACGGATGGCACTGTCGGAAATTTCTTCTTTGGTAAGAGCAATCGGACGCAAATGCAGCAGCACCATTTTCTGCACAAACTTCATCTGGTGATCCAAGGGAAGTTTCAATCGAGCGAAAATTTTCGGAACCATGCGCGCACCTAAATCCTCGTGACCGTGAAAGGTCCATCCGAGGCCTTCTTCGAACCGCTTGGTGGGTGGCTTGGCTATATCATGCAGTATGGCTGACCACCGCAACCACAGATGGTCGGATACCTCGCACACATTGTCGAGTACCTGAAGTGTATGGTAAAAATTGTCTTTATGGGCAATGCCGTTGCGCTTCTCAATGCCATGCAGTTTGACCATTTCAGGAAAGAAGCGATGGAGCAAACCGGTATCGAACAAAATTTTAAAGCCGATGGAAGGTTTTGCACATAGAATGATTTTATTGAGCTCGGTAGTAATACGTTCCATCGATACAATCTTGAGCCGGTCCGCATTTCGTTTGATGGCGTCAAAGGATGCTTGTTCAATGCGGAAATGCAATTGATTGGCAAAACGCACGGCGCGCATCATGCGCAGCGGATCATCGCTGTATGTGATGTCGGCATCAAGCGGTGTGCGCAGTATTTTTTGTTCAAGATCATGAAGCCCACCAAATGGATCAATGACATCACCAAAGTTTTCTTTTTGCAGCGATATCGCTAGCGCGTTGATGGTGAAGTCGCGCCGGTTTTGGTCGTCTTGTAAAGTGCCTTGTTCTACCTGTGGGTTGCGCGATTCAAGGGTGTAGGATTCCTTGCGCGCATTGACAAACTCAAGGTCCCATTCCTGGAACCGAAAGTGTGCGGTGCCGTAAGTTTTGAAAATGTCGATCTTCTTAATGCCGAGTGCCTTTGCTGCATTGCGCGCGAGCTCAACGCCATGCATATTGGCAACGAAATCTATGTCGGTGTTGGGTCTCCCAAGGATGACATCGCGAACAAATCCGCCAATAACATATACCTCCACTCCGAGCTTTTGAGCCTCCGACTGAATGATATGAAAAACACGATGTTGTATAGCTACTGATAAATTCATAACAGGCGCGCAAATATCGTAAAGAGCCTTTGTCGGGGATGATAAAAAGAAACGCCGGGAGGCGTTTCCCGGCGTTTCTTTTTATCGCTACTAAATTGTTTAATTCTTAATCAATGGTTGAGTCCAGCGGCCTCTTCGATTGGATAAATGTAATAGGTAGCATCCTGCAGGAAGATGCGCCACATCAAGAGTAGTTTGTGTTGAACCTAGTTGCCATTGCTCCATTAAACGTCCTTGTGTGTCATAGATGGTTACTTCGTTTACATTTTCCATAGCGGACAAATCCAGACGAAGCAGATTGGTCATTGGGTTGGGCCATGCAGAAAACTGTGCTTGGGTATTTTCATCAATCGAGGAGGTTCCGCCGGTGAAGTGGAGATCGTCGATGTCGAGGTAATTTCCAACTTCAGGAGCATTGCCGCCTCCGGCAATTAAGAATATCGTGCATGAGTCGGGGGTTCCTGCCATCATCGGAACGATGGGCATGTCGAAACTCAACCAGTTACTTTCAGTTTGCGTAATCTCAAGGCTGCCGAGTGCAAGGGTGTCACTCACTCCTGCTCCGGCATTCCAACGAGTAAAGAAGCAAAGTACGCCGGCAATATCGTCGCCATTCACTACGCTTCGATATTGACCGGAAAGAAAGTTGGGAAGGTTGTTTACAGGAAAGCCGGATGTACCTGTTCCTCCAAAAATATCCAGCGTACCGGTGAAAGCTAACGCGGGAGAAGGAAGACCATCCGCATCAGCAACGCAGGTCAATCGAGCATACGAACTGCCAACAGCACCGGGAGTTTCTTGAGTTACTCCGTAATCACTTCCGGAAAACAGCGCAAAGACATTGAAGGTGGCCCAACCATCGGGTTCGGGGTATCCATTGGTGTTGTTCCAGTTTTCAAAACTTCCGTTGGGAACAGTTTGGGCGATAAGGCTTGTCGCAAAAATCAAATTAGCGAATAAAATGTAAAATCTTTTCATGGGAGAAAATTGTAGTTTATTGAATCAAATGTATCAGTCTGCTTCTACACGCTTACCCATTTAGGATAACTTTAACAACAGCATTCTGTGAGTTCAGTTTCTAACGCGTAATGACCAACCGGTGAGTGTTGGAAGGGGTTATTACGAAATAGATTCCTGCGTCGAGTTGACTGCAGTTATTCAGTCCGTAATTCACTCTCGGAAGAATGATGCGGCCTTCGGAGTCGATTAGCTGGGCTTGTGTCATGTCAGGCCAAAAGAATTCAGTATTAGCTGGGCAAGGATATAAATAGGGTGCGTTTTCGCCTTGGGTAATGATTTGCATCGGATTGTTGGTTGTACCCGGTGTGCCTGCCGAAAATGCCGAACCGGACCCTCCATCTGGAATCAGGGCCCAAGTTTGGTCGCCAATGGGCGAAAATCCTCCCGCCCGGTCAACGATACGCGGCTTGCCTTCTTCCATGCGATACAGCAGTAATTCTTCACTTGCGCTGAGTTTGAAATTCGCATGGTCTCGTCCTTGTTCCGTGTCATCGTCCAACCAAAAAAGGATGAATCCATTGGCTGGAAGTAAGGTGTCGGGAAGTTGCCAGCGATTCCAGTTGCTTGGGTCGTCAGTGAGAAAACAGTGGGATAGCGACACGGCGTTGTTTGTCGTATTGTGGAGTTCAACCCAATCATCGTATTCTCCGGTGTTATCAGCAACGATGGATTGGTTCGAGGCGCATGCTTCATTGATTCGCACACCTATGGTCGATCGAGTCATCCAATGGAAATCGGGTGTGCAAGGCAAGGTGGTTATGCCATTGATGATGGCGCGATAGTGCAGTTTGTCCTGTGAAGTGTTGAAAATCGGACCTTCATAGGTGAATTCATATTCACCTGAGGCTGTCATTGTTCCTGAGTTAAACGAAACGCCATCCCACGAATAGTTGGCTTGTACTGAATTGATAGGCCCTTCCATACGCGCCCTCAGGCTGACAGCATTGGTGTCTATGCGCTGAGAAATCCATTGGGCATCTATCTGTTCTGCATACGATTCTAATTGCTCCAATGCGCTTGCGCGGCGAGCTTCAGCATAGGGAAGAATTCCCATTGGAACATGGTTGCAGCAGCTTTCTGTTGGTGCGTTATAAAAGTCCTGCATATCGAAGCCGAAATCAAGGGTGTAATAGGGGTCGGCTTCTAGGTGCGGCGCAATCAAATTCTGCCAGTGTTCGATTTGACTCGATAGTGTATCGGGATGGAAGAGTGTCACACACAAGTCCTCTATATGCTTACTGAAAAGGCTGCGATACTCTGCGTTTTCCATCAGTCGGGTATAAAGTGGTCTGTCTTCACCTTGCGCCGACCAATTATACAGCGGTCGTGTCGACCAGTCTAAACCTATCCAGTCAATTCCGAGGGTGTTGTCGAGATCATAGGGTATGAAACGCAATCGATCGGTTAATTGATCATGATACAAGTAAAAGTTGTTTTTCAGGAAAATATGATTGTCCCAATTCCCTAGCAATACATCGATGGCTGCAATTTTCAGATAGTCTGACACGTGAAACTCGTAAGGTAATGCACATGAAAGATTCGCGGAAGATGTATTGTTTAGTATTGCAATGAACTCAGATAAATCGGTGTAGTCATCGAGATAATCATTTGTGATCAAATCGTAATGACGATTTCCCCAAAGTGCAAATTTGTAATCATTCGGATTGTTGCTAATGAAATCTAAGTCGGCAGGGTAGGTGCACTTGTAAAGATTGCCATCGCCTTGCCCATCGAAATACAATGCAGCCATTTGTTCGTCGATGTGTTCAACATTGAGATATACTCCACGATACTCATTGTTGATGAATAGCTTTGTGTAGGATGTTCGGGCTGCTGCTATGCCAAAACGGCGGAACAAGTCATGTGCAATCTTGCTTCGAATAAGCGAGGGGTCGTTTACCGTTGCCAGTAGGTTGAGTTTTTCTAGGTTTTGCCATTCGCCCCCCTGGTCAAATGTGTTGAAAGAAATTTTAAACGATTTTTTGGCTGCAGTCAAACTTGTATTGCCGCGTAGTCGAAGTCCAATGTTGAATACGGTATCAACAAAGGATGCGCTTTCAAAAACGAACGTTGCGGGAAATTCGTGTTCGTTTTCCAAGTTACTAATCATCCAATCAAGACTGTCGGGATTGATGGTGATATATATGGACGTTACTTCTTGCTGCGGAAAAACGGTGCCATAATCGGGAATGTGTTGGCTTTGAGTTACAGGTGAAAAACTAAAGGCAAGCAGCACAATTACAAAAAAGCGTATAAGGCGGCAATTCATGATCACATGCGTTTATACTTGTAGAGCTGTGCAGGTTTATGTAAGACACCTTTCTGTTTTTCTTCGAGTGGAGTGAGATGATCGCCTTTGAGAATGTTCTTGCGGAAATTTCGCTTGTCGAGTTTTTTATCGAGTATTATC
>JAURKF010000313.1 GCA_030831885.1 Flavobacteriales bacterium | reverse complement strand
CTGAAATTATCGAACATACACAATCCGGAGGCTCTACCACCATACAGATGGATGAAGACTTTTCGGTCGAGGTAAAAGGTGCTGAAGAAGAATTAAACGAGGAAGACATTCAACGTAACATAGAGTCGCTGGGCCCATTCGACCCACGCCTCGATTTATCGCGCTACTCATTTCCGCCCATCGATTTGCTAAAAGCACACGGCGGGCAAGGTCCACAGATTGACAAGGAAGAACTCGAAGAAAATAAAAACAAAATCGTTCAGACCCTTAATCACTACAAAATTGAAATTGCAAAAATCAAAGCGAGTATTGGGCCGACCGTAACACTGTACGAGATTATTCCGGCCCCGGGTGTTCGCATAAGCAAAATCAAAAACCTGGAAGATGATATTGCCCTAAGTCTTGCTGCATTAGGAATACGCATTATTGCACCTATTCCCGGTAAAGGAACCATTGGTATTGAGGTGCCCAACTCCAAGCCCGACGTAGTAAGCATGCGCTCACTGGTCAATTCCGAGAAATTTCAAAATGCCGAGATGGAGCTGCCGGTTGTACTTGGAAAGACCATCTCCAATGAAAACTTTGTGGTGGACCTTGCGAAGATGCCTCACCTGCTCATGGCCGGTGCCACAGGGCAAGGAAAGTCAGTAGGGTTGAACGCTATTCTGGTTTCACTTCTTTACAAAAAGCATCCGGCCGAAATCAAGTTTGTACTCGTTGATCCGAAAAAAGTCGAACTCACCCTCTTTAACAAGATTGAACGACATTTCCTGGCCAAACTGCCCAATGAAGCTGATGCCATCATTACGGACGTGCAGAAGGTGGTGCGCACACTGCAGTCCTTGTGCATCGAAATGGATAACCGTTACGAACTTCTCAAGACTGCAGGTTGTCGTAATATCAAAGAATACAATGGTAAATTCGTAGCGCGCCGACTGAATCCGGAAAATGGTCATCGCTATCTTCCATATATCGTATTGGTAGTGGATGAGTTTGCCGACCTGATAATGACGGCAGGCCGTGAAGTAGAAACCCCCATTGCACGACTTGCTCAGCTGGCACGCGCCATCGGGATCCACCTGATCATAGCCACCCAGCGTCCTTCCGTGAATATTATTACGGGAACAATCAAAGCCAACTTCCCGGCTCGCATTGCTTTCCGTGTTACCTCCAAAATAGACTCACGCACCATTCTCGACACTGGCGGGGCGGAGCAGCTTATTGGACGTGGTGACATGCTCTACTCGACAGGTAATGACCTGATACGATTGCAGTGCGGCTTCGTGGATACACCCGAGGTGGAAGAAATCACAGACTACATTGGTAATCAGCAGGCCTACCCAACCGCATTTTATCTTCCTGAAGTGGTTGATGAGAATCAATTGGAAATGGGTAATTTTGCCGACGAAGACCGAGACGAATTGTTCGAGGAAGCTGCCAGAATTGTTGTAATGACGCAGCAAGGCAGTGCTTCGATGTTGCAAAGAAAATTAAAGCTGGGATACAACCGCGCAGGCCGATTGGTTGACCAATTGGAAGCCGCAGGAATCATTGGTCCTTTCGAAGGAAGTAAAGGGCGGAAAGTTTTATTTGCAGACGAAGTCTCTTTGGACCAGTTCTTGAAATCGGGCGCTTCGAACGTTTAATAAATACATCATGAAACATTTCTTTTCTCTCGCGCTGGTTGTATTGACTATCTGCGTAAACAATCTAAACGCACAAACATCCAAGGACATTCTCGACAAACTATCGGCCAAGGCCAAAACCTTCAAAACTATCACCGCCGATTTTACTTACACACTGAACAACCCGAAAACGTCAACCAACCAAACGCTCAATGGCAACGTGAAAATCAAAGGATCGAAGTACTACGTTTCTATGAACAGCTACCAGATTTGGTGCGACGGCAAAACTGTTTGGAACTACAATAAAGACAACAACGAAGTGACCATCGACAATTTGGCCGACGTAAAAGACGGAGGTTTTGATCCATCCGAAATGTTTACCATTTGGGAAAAGAACTTCAAGCACGAAATGAAAAATGCCAATGCGACGATTGATGGTGTAGGTTGTTACCAGATTGCCTTATATCCGAATGATGCCAAGAGTAAGGCTTACCACACCATCGTACTCAACATTGACAAGTCAAAAATGGAAGTAACCAAGGTTGAAATCAAAACTCGCGAAAATGCGACTATGACCTACAAAGTGAAGAACTTTAAGACAACCACTGAGATAGGAGATGGTGATTTTATCTTCAACAAAGGCAAGTTTCCGGGCGTTGAGGAAGTCGATAACCGAATCTAAAACAATTGAAACAACCATACGAAGGGCCCCACAGGGGCCCTTTTCATTTTGTATTAACTAAATCAATTCATGAGTAGAATTTATGCCCACTGAATTCCCTTGCGGAACTTAGACCATGAAAGATACTCATCGCATCCTTCAATAAGCTGGTGGTTGTACATCCAAGAAGCGTGCTCAGGCAGGCTCATCAATATGGACTCGATTCGTCCGCCTGTTTCAAGCCCAAAACGTGTTCCGCGATCGTAAACAAGATTGAACTCGACATAACGCCCCCGTCGAATGAGCTGCCACTGCTTATTTTGCTCATGATAAGGCAACGATTTATTTGCGCTCACTATAGGAAGATAAGCTTTTAGAAACGTGCGTCCAACAGAGGTCACAAACTCAAATAATTCCTCCTTCGGTGCAGATTCATTTGGTCGCAGATAATCGAAGAAAATGCCACCAATTCCACGTGTCTCATTACGATGCGAAATAAAGAAATAGTCGTCGGCCCATTGTTTGAACCGTGCATAGTTATCGGGATTAAAACGATCACAGACATCCTTCATACACGAATGAAAATAGTGCGCTTGGGAATCGACGACATAAATGGGTGTAAGGTCAATACCGCCTCCAAACCAGCAATCGCCGGCATCGGTTTCGAAGTACCGAATATTCATGTGGATGATAGGAACCATGGGAGAGTGTGGATGGATTACGATACTTACGCCGGTAGCAAAAAATCGAGTAGCCTCGGCATTTACTCTCTCCTTCATAAACGGTGGCAGACTGCCCTCCACTGCGCTATAGTTCACTCCGCCTTTTTCAAATACCTCACCATGGCTAATTACTCGAGTTATTCCTCCGCCTCCGGTTTCGTGCTCCCAAGGGTCTTCTGAGAATTTGGCCTTGCCATCTTCTGCCTCCAAACCAGAACAAATCTCAGCTTGAATTCTTTGAAACTCTTCCGCAATTAACCGTCTATCCATACCAAATATGATTTTGAGCGCAAGTTTATTTGGGTGATGCGCTTCTGATTGTCACGCAATTGAAATCAATTAGCCAGAGTGAGCTGATAATTCTCTGTGCGGATAATTTGGATGGCAGCGTTTTCATACCCGGCATCTGCCCCTGATTGTACATAGTCGAATGCCGAACCGACTGTGTGCACTTGCACGTCTTTCCATTGAGCAGGGAAATCATGGCCGTATTTCAACAATGCCGCACCGCTGTGCAATAGCACATCATAGCCAACAATCGAAAAATCGGTTGGCTCAGAATAAAATTTTCTTCGATAGCTATTGCGCCACCTTAAGTCATAACTATCATCTGTATTTAGAAATGTTTGACTGGGGAATGAGACATGATACTTGTTGCGCAGACCGGTGGTAATAGACTCCATATCATCCCACGATTCCAAACCAATCACGTCGATATCTGAACGGCCACCCAACGAACGAAAAACTGCAGCAATTACCTTTTTATCGCCGGTTGGCACCGCAACAAGACATTTGCCCTGCGGCAGCAGCGTAGAAATTTTCAAGTCAGACAGGTCATCACATACAACCACCTTTTTCAAGCTATCATTAACCAATCTATACCACTCTTCTTTGAAAGATTCAACCAGTTTTCGATCGTCCAAAATTTTTGAATCGATTAGCACAACATTATCGGATTCGAACTTTTCATGAGCATAGCGAGCAATTGACATCCATTGTGTAACCGAACCTGCAACAGACTTGCTAAGTGCAGGCGCATTCAACAGAACGCGATTAGGTTGTTGCACCGGTACTACCATATGCGCCCCATTCTCCAAACACCATTTTTGTACTTCGGCTATTGCCTCCTTAAACAAAGGCCCGATAACAAGATCAACCCCTTCCATTTCTGTTCCACTGAGCAACTTGTGAACTTTTGAATTATTCTCCGTGATGTCCCACACACGGATATTCGCCTTCAATCCAAACTTCTCAAGCGAATCAGCGGCCGATACAATACCTCTGTACAGATGAATAGCTGCCTCGCGCAAGCGATAATCGCGCGATACGAGCGTGTCCTGAGTAGAAGCAAAAAACGGCAACATCACCGCAATTTCAAGTGTATCTGTTTCCACTTTTGCAGAATCGGTAGCGTCTGTTGGTTCCAGCTTCCGCTTGTCCTGCACCAATTCTTTAAATCCGGGCACCACAATCGTGTCGCCTGCTATTAGACCAGCGGGCATACCATTATTCAATCCCTTCAGTTGTTCAATAGTAATCCCGTATGAACGTGATATTCCGTAATACGTATCGCCGGGCTGCACAATATATTCACTCTTAGAACTAACGTCCTTCACTTTACCTGGGATGATGAGTCGCTGCCCCACTCCTATTCCATTCTCAGAACCCGGATTTTCTTTGGTCAAATCTTCAACGCTGACATTATACAATTTCGAAATTGAATAGAGTGTCTGACCGGCCTCCACTGTATGGTGCGACACCGGATTATCTTCATCGGGTGTTTGCGACCGCATTACCACGCAGAAGCTGAGAAAACATATCAGAATAAGAAATCTCATAAAGCACTGCAAATATCGTAAAAGCTAACTACAGAATTTATTCCCATTCTATGGTTGCAGGGGGTTTCGAGCTGATATCATACACCACACGGTTTATCCCCTTGACCTTATTGATAATTTCATTCGAAACTTTTGCCATGAAATCATGTGGCAGCCTCGACCAATCTGCCGTCATTCCATCCGTGCTGGTTACTGCACGCAAAGCTACTGTGCGCTCATACGTGCGTTCATCGCCCATTACACCCACACTATACACGGGCAGCAGAATAGCACCTGCCTGCCAAACTTCGGTATACAAGCCACTCGACTTTAATGACTCGATCCAGATATGATCTGCATCTTGTAGTAACTGCACTTTCTCCGGCGTAATGTCACCGAGTATGCGAATGCCCAATCCAGGACCGGGAAAGGGATGGCGTTCCAGAATCGAGGATGGAATATCGAGTGCCCTGCCCACTCTGCGCACCTCATCTTTAAACAACAACCGCAGCGGCTCCACTACCTGAAGCTTCATGTAATCAGGCAGTCCACCCACATTATGGTGACTCTTTATAGTTTGCGAAGGCCCACCTGAATGCGATACTGATTCAATAACGTCGGGATAAATAGTACCCTGACCTAGCCAACGCGCAGCTTCATGCTTTTTGGAGGCATCGTCGAAAACGTCGATAAATGACTTTCCAATCGCCTTCCTTTTTAATTCCGGATCTGAAATTCCACTTAGGGCAGCATAAAACTGTTGTGAAGCATCCACTCCCGTAACATTCAACCCAAGCTCCTTATAGCTCTCCAACACATCGTGAAATTCGTTCTTTCGCAAAAGCCCATTATCAACAAAAATGCAATGGAGGTTATCACCTATTGCACGCTGAATGAGCACGGCAGCAACTGTAGAATCAACGCCGCCGCTCAATCCCATAATCACCACATCTTTTCCAATGCGCGATTTCAACTCAGATACTGTTTCATCCACAAATGAAAGTGGGGTCCAATCCTGGCTGCAGCCGCATACATCGACCACGAAGTTGCGCAGCAACTGAGTGCCATCCAGGCTATGATATACTTCGGGGTGAAATTGAACTCCAAAGGCTTTTACATCGGTTCGTTCATATCCCGCAACGGCCACATCTCCCGAAGAACAGATGACATGAGCGTTTGGACCTGCATTCACGATGGTATCTCCGTGCGACATCCACACCTGTGAGTCGTTGGGGATATTTCTCATCAATGGTGATTCGGGGCGTGGCGACACAAGTTGCGCGCGTCCATATTCGCGATGTGTTGATCGCACAACTTCACCTCCATTCAGTTTGGCAAGCAACTGCGCTCCGTAGCAAATACCCAATACCGGCCATTTTCCAAGCACCTCAGACAGGTCGGGCATGGGTGCACCATCCTGATGCACAGAATAGGGACTTCCGGAAAGAATAACACCGCGTACTGATTCATTCAAGGCAGGAATTTTATTCCAGGGATGAATTTCACAATAGATATTCAGCTCACGCACCCTGCGGGCAATTAACTGCGTGACTTGCGACCCGAAATCGAGAATGATAATCGATTGATGCATCGTGCGAAATTAACGAAGTGCCGCAGCACAGCGCGCCAAATTTGGAAAGGTTGTGAAGAAAATCTTATTATGGCCTAGCAAGTTTTCATAAAGCGTTGCACCTTGGTGGCATGTTTGAAAACCTGAGTAGCAAACGAATAAAACTAGCCTCTAAGAGCCCGCGCAGGCAGCAATTATTGGCCGGATTAGGCCTAGAATTCGAACTATGGACCAAGGAGGTAGATGAGGATTTTCCGCAGCATTTGCAGCGAGAGTTCATACCTCTTCATTTGGCAGCAAAAAAAGCCGATGCTTTTCGCTCAGAAATGAAGGAAGATGATTTGGTCATTACAGCCGATACCATTGTTTGGATCAAAGACAGGGTCCTCAACAAACCGGCAGACCGCTCGGAAGCCATTGACATGCTTGAAATGCTCAGTGGCCAAATGCATGATGTTTATACCGGTGTTTCCATCATGAGTATTCAAAAAACAGAACTTCTTTGGGATTGTACGCGGGTTCATTTTTCAACGCTCAACCAAAAGGAAATTGTCCACTACGTAGATAATTACGCGCCATTCGACAAGGCTGGTTCGTATGGTGCCCAAGACTGGATTGGACTGATTGGTATCGACCGACTGGAAGGATCGTACTTCAATGTTATGGGCCTTCCGGTTCAGAAAGTTTACAAGGCACTCCAACTTTTCTAATGAAAGAGCAATCGGATTCCGGCAGTATGCCTCTGTAAACGTTGGATTGAGTACGTCCGATAATCACTACTTGAACCTATCAGATTAAACCAACCATAGGAGAAAAAAACCTCCAACCGCATGACGCTTTTTCCATTATTGAAAGGATAACCCGCAAAAACATCTGTGTTAAAATTGGATGTGCGCAATACCGGCTGAATATCATTCAACGGCTTTATGGTCATTACTGGCCTTACACTTAAACCAAACTCCGGCCTTGCCTTAGGAGCAGGAAATGATTTCACGCGATAGGCAGAGTAAACCCATGAGAAAGGAAATTCAACCGTCAAAGGGTAAATACGCTGTTGCGTTTTGTAGTCAATATCCGTTTGATACGTGATGGTAGCCGGTAAAAAACTCGCTTCAATTGCCGGACGGATAATGGAACGTTTGCCTGCATAAAAATTATAGCAAAACCCTGCAAACATACCCGGCGAATTTTTGAGCTCAGGAAATCCCTGATTATCCCCAACAAAGTAAGCGCTCGCATCCATATCAATAAGTGAATAAGCACCTCCGATATACAAGCCAAGATCCTTCGTAGCTCGCACTTTGGTTGTGTCGGCGAGTGCGGCATGCACGCCTTTCGAACCAACGCATAGCATTACACATAGAAGAATTCTCCAATACTTCATGATTCAGAGGATGTTTATTCTATCACGAAATCCTTGTCGCTCAGTTTAGGGTTAACCTTCATTTCAGTAAAATTGAATTCCATACTTTCCTTACCAGCCGTTTGCTTGAATTTTGAAGGATACTGGAACTTACGCAACACTTTACCATCAGGTATCTGGACTGTGGCATACTCTGTATAACGCGTCTCAGCCAAAACAGCCTTATCACCTTCGCCCTGCATCGATGTTGACATCACCTTTAGACCAGTCTTAATGCTGTAGTAATCAGTCGACACATCACCGTTGGCTTTTGTTACTTCCACCACATAGGTTTCTTCTTCATCTACCTTACCGATTCCCTTTAGAGCAGCCTTGGCTCCGTATTTTGCGTAGTTGACTTCGACCATCAAATCTATCTCCATGCGGAGGTCATTTAATTCATCGGCATCCATGGGCTGTTTCATTCCCATTTGAATATTCACTCCTTTTGTTCCGTCGATTACTTGTTTCATCAGTTCCCTTCCGGGCATGCTCACAGTCATATTCAGTTTGGCATTGTCCTTAACCTTTAAGCTTACTTGAGTGGTCATGGGTCCGATTTTCATTTCACCCACCTGTTCATAGGATTTCACCAGCGTGTAGGCCTCTCTACCTCCAATGGCCGTGGCATAGGCTTCTAACACGGTCTCTACGGATACTCCTTCAGGCGCAGGCTTCAAATCAGAAAACGGAGTACCATCAGGATTGAGAATTTCCACCTTACCGCTAGCTGCAAATCGCGTAAGCTTCTCGGCGACCTCGCGATTTCCGACTACTGTTATGTAGGCATTCGATGGGCGCAACACTCGCTTGGCCATTGCCTGCACATCTGCTACAGTAACAGCATTTAATTTTTGCAGATACGTTTCATAGAAATCTTTGGGGAGCTTGTAGCGCTCGATGTTCAACGCGAAATTCGCAATGGTTTGCGGACGTTCCAGCGAGCGAGCAAAACTTCCGGTCATGATGTTCTTGATGGTTTGCAGGGTGCTATCCGCAACAGGCTCATCAACAAGACGCTTCATTTCAAACAATATTTCAAACACCGCGCTATCGGTCACTGCATTGCGCACACTTGCACCGGCACTAAAGGAACCAATCAATTCATCGGGCGAAATGCTCGAATACGCGCCATAGGTATATGCTTTGTCCTCACGCAGATTTTGCATCAGGCGTGCCTGAAATCCACTACCTCCGAGAATATTATTCAGCACACTTGCCACGATAGCGTCTTGCGTTCCGGGTTTGATGTTAACAGGGTAGGTTACGTCAATTACACTTTGAACTGCTCCCGGGATAGGCACAAAGGCCACTACATTACCGGCAGGTTCCATAGGATTGACATACGTAAACTCACGTACCTTTTTCTGTTCCCATCCACCAAAATACTTGGTTGCTTTGGCTTGAGCATCGGCAAATGATATGTCTCCCACTACAATCAAATAAGCAACATTCGGACGATAGAAATTTTCGTAATAGTCACGCAAGTCACCAGCTGTTATCGCTTTCAAAGATGTTTCTGTAAGAAACTCACCGTACGGGTGCTTTGGTCCAAAATTCATCACATTCCCGATTTTATTGGATACAGCATTCGGATCCGTTTTTTGATTGGTGAGATTCGAAAGTTGTTGCTTCCTGCTTTTCTCGAGTTCATCTGAAGGGAAGCTTGGATGCATAAGAACATCCGACATAAGGGATAAAAAATCATCGGAGTGCTTTGAGAGGCAGCTTCCGAATACGCCGGTGGAGGAAGTCGAAAGCGATGCTCCCATGAAATCTACAGCCTCGTCAATTTGTGCTTTCGATCGTGTGGAGGTTCCGGCCTTCATCAGCTCGCCACTGAGCATGGCATACCCCGCACGCGATCCCTCCAATAGCGGATCAATATCAAGATTGATGCTGTAAGAAACGCGTGGGAGCTTATGATTTTCTACCACAACGAGTTTCAACCCATTGGGCAAAGTGGTCATTTGATACTGGCCGATTTGTATTTTAGGGGCAGGTCCGGCTGCAGGCACGATCGAGCGATCGAGCTTGCGTGATGAATTGCAAGCAGCAAGCACTAGTGCGGCTGCCAGCGTCATATAGAAGAGGAACTTTTTCATCGTTCGAAGATCTTTGGTAATAGTTAGAATTTTAGTTTTCTGAAAGTTTTGGGTCGTTCAAGAAATACAGTACCACTCGATTTTCTGTGGTATAGTATTTCTTGGCGGCATTCATCAAATCCTGCTTAGTCAATGCGTAGTACTTCTCGATTTCAGTGTTAATCAAATTTGCATCACCGAAATACATGTGGTAATTGGCAAGACTCTCTGCAATTCCGGCAACAGAACCATTACGCGTTACAAAGTCATTCTCCACCTGGTTGCGCAATTTTTGAAACTCCTTATCCGTGATGAGTTCATTTTTGACACGGTCGAATTCCGCATTCATCGCTTCCTCAACCTTCACTGCATCAACACCCATATTAGCGAGGCTATAAGCAAGCGTAAGACCCGGATGTTCTGTATTGTAAGTGAACGCGCCCGAATAAAGGGCCACCTGCTTTTCATCCACCAGTGACTTATTGAGACGCGAACTCTCTCCTTGCGACAATAACTGATTAAGCATATCGATGGCATAATACTCGGGAGTGCCTTGCGCCGGAATATGGTACGCCTGAACAACCATTGGAAGCTGATCCTTCACCCATACCGTATCGCGCACCTCACCTTTGTTGAGCGGTTCTACTTGAGTGGGACGTGGAACGTCTCCCTGACCACGTGGAATACTTGCGAAGTATTTTTCAATCAACTGCTTTGTAACCGCAACATCAATGTCACCCGCAATACTTAGCACAGCATTATTGGGAACATAAAAGGTTTTATAAAAATTCTTGAAGTCCTCCTCCTTGGCGGCATTCAAATCTTCCATAGAGCCGATAGGAGGCCAGCTGTAAGGATGCACATCGAAAGCGTGATCGAGCGTCTGCTGAAACAATGTTCCATAGGGCTGATTATCCACACGCTGACGCTTTTCTTCCTTCACTACCTCGCGTTGTGTTTCAATTCCAACCATCTCTACCTTGGCATGCAGCATACGTTCGCTCTCTAACCAAAGTCCTAATTCAAGCTGATTGCTAGGCAACAGCTCATAATAGAATGTTCGGTCTTGAGAAGTGTTTGCATTAAGACCCCCGCCCGCATTCTCCACATACTTGGAGTATTGGCCACGACCAATGTTTTCAGAACCTTCAAAAAGGAGATGTTCGAAGAAGTGGGCCATACCCGACCTTCCGACGATCTCATTTTTTGAGCCGACATGGTACATGACTGTGACCGCTGTGATGGGTGTGCTGTGATCTTCATGCAGAATCACGTGCAAACCATTTTTCAATGTGTATTCCTCGAATCGGATATTTTGGGCTGAAAGAGCTTGGGCCATCAGCATAGCACCGAAGAATAAAATGCCTGATCTTGATTTCATAGAAATGGATTTGAGAGGGCCAAATTAAGATAGAGTATGATAAATCGACTATCCTTCAAAGAATCGTTGAATAATTTCATCCGGCGTTCGGTGGATGGCCGTGTGGGAAATGATATTCCCTTTCTACCTTGCGCCGACAATCATTGAAGTATGAGCATTCTCGACATTACGCGAAAAATTACGTGCAAGGACGTGGTTGAATTCCTTCATTCCGGGGCAAAGCTTTCCATTCCGGATGAGGCCATAAGCCGCCTGCAAAGCGTAAGAGCATACCTCGATCAAAAATCGAATGAATCGGCCACGCCTATTTATGGTGTCAACACCGGTTTTGGCTCACTATGCGACACCGTTATAGCAACCAGCGATTTGAGTACGTTGCAAAAGAACCTTTTGCTTTCACATGCATGCGGAATGGGCGAAGAAGTGCCGCATTCTATTGTGAAGCTCATGTTGCTGCTGAAAATACGCGGCCTGTTGTATGGACACAGCGGTGTTCAGCCGTCCACAGTAGCATTGCTTGCTCAGTTTTACAACCACGATATACTTCCAGTAGTATATACCCAAGGCTCACTTGGCGCAAGCGGAGATTTGGCACCCCTATCCCATTTATGTCTTCCCCTTATCGGTTTCGGCGAGGTGTTTTTCAAAGGAAGTAAAATGGCAGCCGCAGAAGCTCTCGCATCTTGTGGCTTGGAGCCTATCACCCTGAAAAGCAAAGAAGGTCTTGCGCTCATCAATGGAACCCAGTTCATGAGCGCTTATGGAACTTGGTGTGTTGCAGAAGGCGAGCGATTGCTCGAACGCAGTCTTTCCATTGCGGCGCTTTCGGTGGATGCCTACGACGGTCGATTAGAGCCGTTTCATCCGCAGGTTCACGCCATACGACCGCACGCAGGTCAGCGCTATGTTGCACAGCGCATGCTGGAACTGCTAAAAGGGAGTTCTATTTCGGCTCAACCTAAAAAGCATGTTCAAGATCCCTACAGTTTTCGGTGCATACCGCAAGTGTTGGGCGCCAGTTTCGACGCGCTAGGACACGTGAAGCAAGTAATCGAAACTGAATTGAATTCAGTCACTGATAATCCGCTCATCTTTTCCGAAACCGATGAGGTGATTTCCGGAGGTAATTTTCATGGTCAACCACTGGCACTGGTGCTCGACTTTTTAGCCATTGCTCTGGCTGAAGCAGGCAGTATTTCAGAACGTCGCACCTACAAACTCATTGGCGGACAACGCGGCCTGCCGGCTTATTTAGCTCCCGACGCGGGGCTAAATAGCGGTTACATGATTCCGCAGTACACGGCGGCGAGCATTGTTTCACAAAACAAACAACTTTGCACACCGGCGAGTGTGGATAGCATCGACAGCAGCAACGGCCAGGAAGATCACGTGAGCATGGGAGCCAATGCGGCTACAAAGTGCGCACGCGTACTCGACAACTTTAGAAAAATACTTGCTATTGAATGGCTAACAGCTGCCCAAGCACTTGACTTAAAAAGACCTTCCACAAGTTCAGAAGAAGTAGAAAAGATACATGCTTCTTTGCGACTCGAAATTCCATTTCATACGACCGATGTTTATCAATCCGATCGCATGATGAAAGCTGCTTCGCTCGTTTAAAGGTATTACTTACCCGCACCTTTCAGCACGATTGCCACCGTATAGAAGAGAATTTTGAAATCCATGGCAAGCGACATGTTTTCGATGTAGAGCACATCGTACTTCAAGCGCTGAATCATTTGATCTACATTTTCAGCATAACCGTATTTCACTTGACCCCATGAAGTAATGCCGGGTCGCACGCGATGTAAATGGCTATAGTGGGGAGCACGTTCCATGATGAGATCAATGAAATGCCTTCTTTCAGGACGTGGCCCTACGAGCGACATTTCGCCTATCAGAACGTTATAGAATTGAGGTAATTCATCCATTCGCGTTTTGCGCAAAAAACGACCTACGCGCGTCACCCGATTATCGTGTGTGGAGCTGAGCTGTGGACCATTCGCTTCGGCATTGGCCACCATGGTTCTGAATTTGAAAATGCGAAATGGCTTTCCATGTTTTCCAATTCGTTCTTGCGAATAAAGCACCGAGCCTTTAGATGAAAGCTTAATGGCAGCGGCAATCATCAGCAAGAAAGGTAAAAGCACAAGCAACGCAAATACAGAGACACTGATATCCAAAAAACGTTTCATTGAAAATTGCCATTGCGGCATGATATCATGATTCACCCGAATGAGCGGAACACCATAGATGCTGTTCATTTTTACTGAACCACTGAGAATATCAAACATATCGGGAATGATACTCACATTCACTTCCCAGCCTTCGAGTAAATGCAGAATATTTTGCAAGTCTTTATGGTCGCCGCTTTCAACGGCAATAATTATTTCCTCCACCTGATGTGTTTCAATAAGATGGGGCAACTCGTAGTATTTACCAAGTAAAGGAATGTGCCTTGCCAATAAATTATCCTGTCCGTTTACACGAACAAATCCAACAAATTGGTAGCCCGGCGAATTTTTCATTGCCTTGATTTCCTCATACAAATTCAGCGCGCGGTCGTACCCCCCCACAATGATGGTATTGAAGCCTATTTCGCCACGGTGAACCCGCGACACTGTGCGAGAGGTAAGTATCAACCGAAAGAGCAGAGTCAATAAAAAATGTGAAGACAAAAGCACCACGAAAGATTTGTAGTAGTGCTGATAATATTTTATCTCATCATCGAGAAGTAAGACAAAGAAAATAATGAGAACACCTACGATAGAAGTCATGGATACTTGCGCAAGTTCCTTCAGGCGATGCCTTCGAAAAATTCGAGCATACTGACCACTCATTCCATAGAGCACAAGCCAAAACATTGGAACTAATGCCAATCCCAAGAAAAAATTCGTATCGAATTCCAGCCTCACCTCATCACCAAATTTCACAGGCTCCAGGTAAAGTTTCCGATATACATATAACAACGTCCAAGCAGCAGCAGCGGTCAACCAATCGGCAATTACATATTTCACTATTTGACGTATGCTATTCATTTACCTGCTACTTTACAATTTTTATGTCATCGATATAAATAACAGGTTGCGCGGATTCCTGCGCTATACACTCTATATAAAGGCGATAATAGTCGGCCGAAACATTCTGTGAGGCTGTCATTCCTAAATCCATATAAATCTTATTCCAACGGGGTTCCTCTGCATCTGCATCTTGGGTTGGTGTCAAGTACAAAACTGGAATTTTCGTGGAGTTGCCGCCTGAAACAACATACATACCTACGATAAATGTGTTGTTGCAACTGTAGTCCATTTCCATAAATGCCACATCGCCCGAAGTAAGACTAATATTATTTTCATCAAGGTAACTCAGTTGCGGCGCACCTGCAGGCAATTTCATGCGCACGCATCGCACTCCGGAAGCCGCAAGAAGTGGTTCGTTAAGTAACTCAATCGTTCCATCATTTTCACTGCCGGCTACGAACGAATTACCTGCTTCAAAATTTCGAGATGCATCAATCAAAGCTGACGGCACATAGGAAAACGAAGGGCGCAATGAATAGGCTGCTCCCGGGACTACATTCAAGGTGGTATCGTAAACCTGATAGAACGGATAGCGAATGCGACTCGTTCCAATGCCATTATTTTTAATTCCCGCAAACACTGAAATTGTTTGGGGGCCTGCCTTCAACAGAGGAAGAGATACAGGAGTATCCACTACTCCCAACACATCGCCATCGGTATAAAACCATAGTTCCGAGATGGCAGTGCTGGCCGACCCTTGGGAAGCCGTTACTGTGAAAGTAATGGGCTCAGCTGAAATGTACGCAGGATTGGCGGCATCATCCATTGGGTTGCAGGCAACTACAAAAACAACAACATACATCCATCTGGCAAGCCGCATAATGCTTCGCAAGTTCAATTAAAAAGGTTGGCAAATTAAGGTACGCGCATCGAAGCGCACGTGGTTAACTGACCAAAATCTGAAAAATTGCCTTTGTTAAAAAGTCGCGTTTTGATTAATTGAAATCGCTCGGGGGCTGAACCTCAGGATCTTGAATAAGTACATGCTGAGCCATCTTTTCAAGAACCTGGAGGGCGACTTCAAGTGCACGCGTTCCATCCTGCAACGACACTTCCGGAAATTCATTCGCATGAATACAGTGGGCCAAAGACGCCAGCTCATCGCGAATAGCATTGGTAGCAGGTATGCTTGGTTTATCGAAAAGAATTTCTTTATGCCCCCGATTGTCGCCGAGTTCAATGGTAACAGAAAATGGATCCGGCTCACCTACCACTTCTTTCATTCGTACGATTTCGGCTTCTTTTTGAAGAAAATCGACCGATATATAGGCGTCGCGCTGAAAAAAGCGGGTCTTTCGCATGTTTTTGAGGGATATGCGACTAGCGGTCAGGTTGGCAACACAACCATTATCCAGCTCAATACGTGCATTGGCGATGTCCGGGGTATCGCTGAGAACAGCAACGCCACTGGCCGAGATGCGGCGGGCATTAGCGCCTGTTACAGACAATATTATGTCGATGTCATGTATCATGAGATCGAGGACTACTGATACATCCGTGCCACGCGGATTGAATTGCGCCAGGCGGTGAGTTTCAATAAACCGTGGCTGATTCAAATGTGCTTTAACCGCCTGAAATGCCGGGTTGAATCGCTCCACATGTCCTACCTGAACCTTAACGCCGGCTTCCTTTGCAAGCGCAATAAGTGATCGTGCCTCTTCTGAGGTGCTCGTAACAGGCTTCTCGATGAACACATGCTTCAAACTTCGAATTGCCATAGAAGCACTTTCATAGTGATTGCCCGTTGGTGTTACAATATCGACAACATCGCATGCCTCAATGAGCGACATGGCATTGTGAAAAGCCATAGTCGAAAACTGTTCGGCAGCTGCCTTAGCATGCTCCGCGTTCGAATCATAAAAACCAATGAGCTCATACACTTCGGGTAATTCGAGTATGCACTTCATATGGATTTTACCCAAATGCCCTGCACCCAGCACTCCTATTTTCAGCTTTTCGGTCATACCACAAAAATTCGAATTCAGCATGTCTACACTCCATGGTTAATTTTTAATTTTCAACACTGCATGGAGAATGAAACAGGTCCTTAGATTTAGCTTCAGCTATGTTGGAAGATTCATACAGACATAAGGGGCTTAGAAAGAAGCTAATAGAAGAAATAAGAGGTATGGGCATAACCGATCAACGCGTATTGGATGCCATGTTTGCTGTACCCCGTCACTATTTCTTGAGCAGTGCTTTTTTAGAATTCGCCTATAACAATAAGGCATTTCAAATTGGCGCAGACCAAACCATTTCACATCCATTTACAGTTGCCACTCAAACCAGTTTACTCAAGCTTGAGCCTGGGATGAAAGTACTGGAAATTGGCACCGGAAGTGGCTTTCAAACTGCTGTCCTATGCGAGTTGAAAGCTAAAGTTTACTCCATAGAGCGGCAAAAACTGCTCTACCTTAACGCCAAGGATTTACTCGAACAAATGGCCTACAAACCCTACCTTAGTTACGGTGATGGTTTCAAGGGATTGCCTGCACTTGCCCCGTTTGACCGGATATTGTGCACATGTGCAGTTCCAAAAGTACCGGAGGAATTGCTCATGCAATTAAAACCGGGCGGATTGCTCGTTATGCCATTCGGCGCAGGAAAAGTGCAAAAAATGATGGTTGTTCAGGAACAGGAAGACGGGACTTTCAACAGCAGCTATCACGGTGAATTCTCATTTGTGCCGATGTTGGAAAAGCGAACCTCGGTTCATTAAGTCAATACATGAATTCCCACGCTGTGCGGTAACCTGCAATAGATTCGGTGTACTCTAAAAACTCAGCGAAAAAACGATCATTCCCAAGGGTCGCACTGTCTCCAATAATAACCAGTTTCTTCCGCGCTCGTGTCATGGCAACATTCATTCTGCGATAATCACGCAAGAAGCCGATTTCTCCCTTTTCATTGCTGCGCACCAAGCTGAGATAAACCACATCGCGCTCTTGTCCCTGAAAGGAATCGATAGTATTCACAGCAACGTTCTGTAATCCCGCAAACTCCTGCTGCAGCAATTCTACTTGCGCCCTATAAGGCGAAATAACAGCAGCACTCCATGGATCCGGTATTTCCATCTTCAATTGATCAAAATGTTTACGAAGGATCATGATTTCTTCAGGATTGCTTCGTGAATCTCCCTCTTCTCCCGCCTGTTCTTCGAAGCCACAACCGGCAGTATCAATGAACTCGACCGGTATCGAATTTCCGAGTGTGCGCGCTGCGACACTTTCATGGGCTGTCAATTCATCTTTATAAAACTTCCGATTCGAGAAGGCCATGATAGCAGCGTGCATGCGATACTGAACATTCAGCAACCCTACTTCACTCAATCGTTTTATGGCCTTTTCAAGCAATGTAACCGTAAGGCCCTTGGATGCAGCATCCTGACTTTTCACCGTGGGTGGTAACTGATATGGGTCGCCCGCCATCACCACTCGCTCGGCGCGAAGTATAGGAACCCATACAGCCGGTTCTATGCCCTGCGCTGCTTCGTCGATTATCACTGTAGAAAACCGTCGACCAGACAAATCATCAGAAGATGATCCGATGAGCGTGCATGCAATAACCTGTGCATCATTGAGCACTTTTTGAATGAGATACGATTCTAGTTCACGCGCTTCCCGACTTATCTGACGGGCCTCATGAAAAATAAGTTTGCGTTGCTCTGCCTCTTCTCTACCGAACGAACGCTTGTACTTGCCACCCATTTTTCTCAAATCGAGCGCGCGACGTTTCAGTTCTTTAATCTGTTTAAAATCTTTTTCCTGCTGCAACAACACATCGAGCGTAAGGGCGGTGTTATCGGATTCGACTTTAGCAAGGTTGCCAATGCGCACAACACGCAAGCCTTTAGCAGCAAGACATTTCGCCAAATGATCCGTGGCTGCATTGCTTGGGGCGCAAACCATAATTTGTTTCTCATCCTTGAGTACTTCGAGTGTTGCCTCAACAAGTGTGGTTGTTTTTCCGGTTCCCGGCGGACCATGCACTATGGCGATGTCTTCAGCGGTGCAAATCGTTTTTAATGCACGATTCTGCGAATCATTCAACAGCGGTGAATATTGACCTGTGAACGATTTGAACGATGGTTCCTTGTAACCCAATATTACGTCGCGCAGCTGCTTCAATCGTCCCTTCTCCACGTTGATAAGCTGGCTGAGAGCTTTGAACATCTCATCATATGTGCGGGTATCGAACAGCAGGTTCACACCCAGCTTTCCATCATCCATCCAATCGGGTAGCTCGTCCAGGAAGAATGTGATTTTCATTCGCTGATCATCCACATAACCAATGGTCCCGTTTAGAAAGAAATCACTATTCCCGTCGGCGGCCGAGAATACCGAAACCGGTGCGGCACTCTGGAACCTATGCTCAAGCTTGTCGCCCGGATTGCGCTCCACCACAATGAATGGGTAGGAGCCGATACCAAATCCGGTTTCAACGATACGCAAAGGGAACCACGTAATGCCATTGCGTTTGCGCTCTTGAATGCTTGACTGTTTTAGCCACGCATCGTGCAATGCATAATCTTCGCGTTGCTCAATGCGAAGCACCGATGCAAGCTTTCCCAATTCGTCGATAGCGTCCATAATTACTTGTGCAAATATGAGTGGCGCTCAAAAAAAAAGCTGCCTCGATGGGCAGCTTTTCAATTTTATTTTGATGGATTAACGAATAATCGTGAGATCGCCGCTGTAATATTCCATTCCTGAATTTTTGTTTACTCCTACAATGTAATAGTAAACACCATCCGGACTTCCATCGGCATTCCAGGTTCCATTATAATCGAGATCTTCAAAAACCAGATTTCCCCAGCGATTATATATCTGGCAGGTACTTCTTGGGTATCGGCCAATACTGGTAACATCGAATGTATCATTATCACCATCACCATTGGGCGTTATGATATTGGGGATGACTAAAATGCATTCTTCAGGTTCAAAGCGCAGAACAATTGTTCCCTCTTGAGTGCAATCTTCTTGTTGCACATGTATGATATAGTAACCGGGAATATTTGTATTGTAAGAAGCCTGATCATAGAATCCAAGTGAGTCTGTTATGCCTTGCGGATAATTATCATCACTACCATAGTGGTCCCACGACCAGATGATGTCTTGAAACTGGTCTTCCATGATGATATCGACCGGTAGTGTTTCCGTGCAAGGACGCATAATACGATCGGCAATATTGAGCGGAGGTGCTACATAGAAATCAACCGTTTCAGATGTTCCACAAGCTGCATCGGTCACCACCAATTGGTAGTGCCCATCGTCGTTGACTTCCAGTGTATCATTCAAACCACCGGGAACAATATCACCATCCATCGTCCATGCATAAGTTGCCGAAGTATTTACCTGTGGTTCGCAGAAAAGGAAAACAGGATATTCCGCATCGCAGTCATATTGGGGAGATAGTGTTGGCACAAGTTGCGGAACCAGTACAACGGTGGCTTGGTCACTACCCGAACAATTGTCCAACCCAATGGCTGTGACTGTAACCGTGTAAGTCGTTTCATCTGTTATATTGGAAACAGTAGGAGATGCAATAACCGGGCTTGAAAGTCCGGTTGATGGTGACCAGGCATAAGCATAACCTACTCCTGAAATAGCATTTTCAACTACAGCTTGCAATTGATTATTTGCACCAATGCACAAGGGGATATCTTCCACATTAACATCAGGAGGTGCAACAGCTGTAACGGTAACCGCATTGGTGAATTCGCAACCGAAATCGTTCATTACATGATATTCGAACGTATAGACTCCCGGTTCAGTTGGATCGAAAATAGCCCAGTCGCAATCGGGGCCTACTTGCGTCAATAGACTCTGCTGATCCCAGTAGCTCGAATCGCAGCCACTGCCAACAACCGGAGTAAACTGCAATACGTTGGGATAAAACTGGGGTGCGAATTGAATTCCGAATTCGAATACATAGCCGTCATCAGCACCTACAATATCGCACACTTCCAATTGCCATGTGCCATTCATAGGGCAACCAATCAAATCATCGAATGAACCTTCCGGCTCATAATCACCGGCAGGAATTGGAGAGCCACCGCCACCGCCAACGTACTCCATCCAGGTACCACCTGTAGAGTTTGGCGAAAAGGAATATTCATAGCCCACCCCCGGAGTTCCTGACTCGTCATCGATTGGCTCACCGAGAAATGTACCCGATCCACCAGCCTCTGGGAAAATACTCATCACCGAGCCGTCCGGACAAATGATACTGATGGTTATATCCCCTACGAAACTGTGCTCAATACTGAAATAAATATTGGAAAAATCAGCTGCGCTGGTGATAGTAGCCGGGCCAAATTGGTTGAACAAAATATCGGTATATAAGCAACCCTGGTTATCGGGGATGTATACTCCATTGTCGAATACTACGCTGTTGTCTTCAATCCAGGTGACGGTATTACCATTCTGTGTTTCATTTCCAAAACCGGTTGTGGTAGAGTCGGTATATGATTGAGTGCCGAGAAGAATGGGGTTTCCTGTGCAGAAATAATCATCGCTTACCGTCACATCAAACACATATGGTGTGGATACCAGTACAACGATTTCAGGAATATTCAGGCTTGCACATCCGTTTTCATCTTGTATGTACAAACGCACGCGGTAGCCGCCCGGTTCTGAAAATGTATGTTGCACAACCGACCAAGTCGAATTATCGGTGGTACCATCGCCGAAATCCCATAACCACTCAGCAGGATCAATAGAAGAATTACCACCATAAAATTCAACCGATTCACCCGGGCAAATCTTCATGGTATCGGCATCGGCATACATCTCAGCAATAGGAAAATCACACGGGATACCGCAGAAAATGCGTATGGAGAAATCACCTACGTTATTGTCGGCATTCGAAGTAAAAGTTACCGTCAGGCATCCTGTTGCATTTGTGGCAGAAGCACTAATCGTTTGAAAAAGCAATTCTGTTCCGCTGTATGTGCCAATTAACGGCGCAGCAGTGCTGCTTCCATCGTATATAGAAAGTTCATCTCCGGCAGAAAGATCGAATCCAAGGAAATAAAGATTCACCTGTGTCTCACCGGGACCGGGACAAAGCGTTGTTGAGTTATTTGAACTCGGCGAGTATGGCACCAAGCCACCATTACTATCATGCATAATTGCATCGCAGCCGGTGTATGTGTTCCCATCGCCGATATTAAAGACCTCTGACTGTGCAAACGATGCACAGAACGTCATAGCGCATAAGAAGGATAGGAGTATCTTTTTCATATTACTTGGCAGAGGATTTTGAGTTTTTGACTACGCGGCGTTGCCACTCTTTTTTCATCATCTCGTCGGATCGCACGATCAACAAATAGTGTTTACCGGAATCCGTTTGCACCGGCAAATTCTCGCATCGGTTCGATTGCTGTGGCAAGTTGAATAATAATGGATTAAAATCGCTCACCATTGCGTCGGTCAGTATCACAGGATTGCCCATGCGATCCGACAATGTATACCACGTGGATTCGGATGAATTTTTAACTTCCTCGAACCAACAGAGTTTTTCCGCCCTGAAAGCTAGAGCGGTAAGTTGATTTTCGGACATGGCAGCGATTTCTTCAGCGCTGTAGGCTTGCTGCACCTTGGCAACAGGCAAACTCTGCGCGAAAGTCAACAGCGCGTTCAAAGTAATTACGCATAAAACGAACAATGACTTCATGACTTGCTTTGGTTTGGTTTACTAGAGAAAGACAAAAATAACCGACCTAGGGTTGTCCGATATCATTTTTTCTTTCAAATGACTGAATAAATTCGCATTCAATTTTGAATCCTAATGCGCATTGAATTGGTCGTCACAAGGCGTCAGGCAGAAAACTGGCTTCGCCTGCCTGAAAAAATCTACCATAACGATGCGAACTACATTCCGCATATTCGGCAAGATATTGCAGGTATTTTCAATCCGGATAAAAACAAGTTGTTTCGCGATGGTGATGCCCGCCGATGGTTATTGTTGGACGACAACGGAACTTCTATAGGACGAATCGCTGCTTTTTATTCAAAAAAATACTCCGACGCTCAAAAGCAGATTACCGGAGGAATCGGTTTTTTCGAGTGTATTGATAACGATAGGGCTGCCGACCTTCTTCTTGCGGTCGCGATAGAATGGCTAAAAACACTCAAGGTAGAAGCCATAGACGGCCCTATTAACTTCGGCGAGAAAGAAGCATACTGGGGATTGCTCATTGAAAACTTCAGCGACATGAGCAGTTTTCGGATGAACTACAATCCGCCATACTATCGTCGATTCTTTG